>JABGXK010000097.1 GCA_018675825.1 Flavobacteriales bacterium
ACTACCCCTATATGATTGGCTTCATCTACATCATGAAGATTTTACTGGACAATACGGGAAATTTTATGCATCATTTAAAAATACCACATGGTATAAAGATCAAAAATTATTATATGAAATAAATGCTAAAAAATTAGGCTACGATAAAGTATCGCAACAAAAATTAGCAGTTGCAAAAGAAATTAAAAAATTTGTTCTTGGTGGAGGTTTTCTTTTTGCAATGTGTTCAGCAACTGATTCATATGATATTGCATTAGCTTCAGAGGGAATAGATATTTGTCAACATATGTTTGACGGAGATGCAATAGACAATAATATTAATGAAAAATTAGATTTTAGTAAAACTTTAGCTTTTAAGGATTTTAATTTAATTCGAGACCCTAATAAATATGAATTTTCCTCAATTGATGCAACCCAAACTAGAAGAATTAAAGCTAATCTAGATTTTTTTACTTTATTTGATTTTTCTGCTAAATGGGATCCAATACCAACAATGCTTTGCCAAAATCATATGCAAGTTATCAAAGGTTTTATGGGACAAACTACCTCATTTAAAAATCAGTATCTTAAATCTGATGTCATAGTTATGGGAGAAACAAAGATGTCTAATGAAGCAAGATATATTCATGGTAAATTGGGTAATGGAACTTGGACATTCTATGGTGGTCATGACCCTGAAGATTATCAGCATAAAGTTGGAGATCCTAAAACAGATCTTTCATTACATCCAAATTCTCCTGGATATCGACTAATTTTAAATAACATACTATTTCCTGCAGCTAAGAAAAAGAAACTAAAAACATAATTAACTTATTTAAATATATAGTACATTACCATATACTAATATTAAGTTATTAAACCTTATTTTTGAAGAAACACAGAATCACTTTCATACCATAAATTATAATTTTCTTGGTATTTTTTTTCTAAAGAATTTCTCTTAATTTTCATAGAAGGTGTTAGTAATTGATTCTCTACAGTCCATTTCCCATTTACAACTACTATATTATGAATAATTTCATGTTTTTCTAAACCTTCATTTACTCTAGTCAAAGTTTTTTTTAGATCAAGAATAATATTATCAAATGATATGCCTATCTCAGATAAAACAACAAGGGCAATAGGTTGAGGAATTCCTGTACCAACTACACAAACCTGTTCTATATTTGTATTTTCAGCAAACTTCATCTCAATTGGTGAAGGAGCAATATATTTTCCTTTTGATGTTTTAAAAATATCTTTTACTCTTCCAGTAATCTTTAAAAATCCTTCATTGTTAACCTCACCCTCATCACCTGTATAAAGCCATCCATCTTTTATGATTTCATTGGTTTGATTTTCATCTTTATAATATCCTAACATTAAAGCTTCATGTTTAATTAAAATTTCATTAACATCACTAAATTTAACTTTACAATTTGGTAAAGCCTGACCAACATAACCAATATTAATATTATCTTTTAAAGTAACATGAGAGTAACATGTATTCTCAGTCATTGCATAAGCTTCTTGAAGATGTATATCGATTTTTGCAAACCATTTAAATATTGCAACTGGTGTAGGGGCAGCTCCTGTAAATACATTAGTTGCTCTTAACAAACCAAGACCTTTTTTTATTTTTTTCTTAATAAGAGATGAGATTAATGGGATCTTTAAAAGAATATCTAATTTTTTTTGCGGTAATTTCAATAAAATACCCTGTTGAAATTTCGTCCATATTCTAGGAACACCTAGAAAAACAGTTGGACTAGCAAAAGATAAATTCTCTCCAAAAGTCTCTAAACTTTCAGCAAAACATATCTTACCTCCGGCATAAAGACTACACATTTGAACTAATAATCTTTCAGCAATATGACTTAAAGGAAGATAGGAAAAGAAGATCTCATTACTAGTAATTTCTAAACTTTTACTTGCTTGAACTGTTGCGTAACTAAAATTAAAAAAACTATGCATAACTCCCTTAGCTTCTCCTGTAGTTCCAGAAGTATATATAATTGATGCTAAATCATGTAAAGGTCTCTCAATATTATTATTTATTGGATCAAAACCCTTAATAAGATCATCCCAAATTGGATAATCTTCTGAGTAAAATGGATATGTAATACATTTTATATTTGAAGGAATACCATCTTTAATTAAATTAAAATTATCTAATTTTCCAACAAAAAGCAGTTGAGCTTCACTGTGTAATAAAATTTTATTTAAAGATTCTTTATTTAAATTTGGATATAATGGAACAGAAATATGTCCTGACATCATAATAGCTAAATCTGTCATTATCCAATGTGCACAGTTTTTAGAAAGTATTCCAATTTTAGAATTCTTTACAAGATTTAACGACGCTATATATGCAGCCATTTTTCGAACTTCTTGACCAACATCATAAAAAGTCCAATTATGCCATATTCCATTAATTGGTTGACTGAGATATATGGATTGAGGTTTAACCTTCTCCCATTTATAAAGCATATCTAATGGAGATAAATATTTCATTTTTCTGGTAAAGATAATATAAATTACAATTTAATAAAATATACTAAAAAGAACTATGCGCGCATAGTTCTTTTTAGTATATTTGTGTAAAATTAAAAATATGGAACCAGAAGATACTATTGATTTTAATATAAGAAAAACTTGGTATAACATAACTAAAATGTATAACAGAACAGCATCTAATTATATGGTTAGCATGTCTTTAGGTATGATAATATTAAATATTGACATGTTTGAAGGAACACCTTCAACACAACTTGGACCAAATATGGGAATGGAATCTACTTCATTGTCAAGATCATTAAATAAGTTAGAAGACAGTAGAGTTATTGAAAGAAAACCAGATCCTAATGATAAAAGAAAATCAATTATCCATCTAACTAAAATTGGACTAGAGTGGAGAGAAGTTGCAAAAGATGAAGTTCTACGATTTAACAATAAAGTTTTCTCGCATTTTGAAAAGTCAGAAATGGATATTTTTTTCAATATATTAAAAAAAATAAACAAAATAGTTAATGAAGATAAATAGATTTATTGAAAATATAGCTATTGTAGGGTCAGGGATTATGGGCTCAAGAATTGCGTGTCATTTTGCAAATATTGGCGTTAAAGTATTATTATTAGATATCATTCCTTCAAATCTTACAGAAGAAGAAAGAGAAAATAAAAAATTTAAAAATGCGATAGTTAATAATGCACTTGAAAAAACTATAAAAAGCAAGCCATCACCACTTTATCTGCCAGATTATCAAAATAATATAACAACAGGTAACTTAGAAGATGATTTAAATAAAATATCTGACGTAGACTGGATCATAGAAGTTGTTATAGAAAAGTTATCAATAAAACAAGAAGTATTTAAGAAAATTGAAATATTTAGAAGTCCAGGAACTTTAATATCATCTAACACATCTGGAATACCCATTGAAAAGTTAATTGAAGATAGAAGTGAAGATTTTAAAGAGTTTTTTTGTGGAACGCATTTCTTTAATCCGCCAAGATATTTAAAACTACTAGAAATAATTCCATCATCAAAAACCAAACAAAAAGTTATTGATTTTCACATGTATTATGGAAATAGATTTTTAGGAAAAGATGTTGTTGTATGCAAAGACACACCAGCATTTATTGCTAATCGTATTGGAGTAGCAAATATCATGCATGTATTTCATACAGCTCATGAATTAGAATTAACAATAGATGAAATAGATTTGCTAACTGGGCCAATTATTGGACGACCAAAATCAGCTACATTTAGAACATGTGATCTTGTTGGATTAGATACTTTAATTCATGTTGCTAATGGTGTTCGTGAAAATTGCTCAAATGACGAAATGAGTGACAAACTTGTCACCCCAATTTTTATAAATGAAATGCTCAAAAAAAATTGGTTAGGAGATAAAGCTGGACAAGGATTTTATAAAAAAAATAAAGATATAAATGGAGTAACAATAATAGAATGTCTAGATATTAAAAACCTTAAATACACAAAAAAAAGTAAAAGAAAATTTTCATCAATTGCAAATGCAAAGAAAGAAAATTTATTAAAAGATAAAATCAAATTATTAATTAATGCAAATGATATAGCTGGTGATTTTTATAGAAAAACCTTTTACAACCTGTTTTCTTATATCTCAAATAGAATTCCTGAAATATCAGAAGAAATTTATAAAATTGATAGAGCCTTAAAAGCAGGATTTGGTTGGGAATTAGGACCTTTTGAAATCTGGGATATTATTGGAGTTGAAAATTCTATCAAAAAGATAGAAGAAGATGGTTTTAAAATTGCTCCATGGGTTAAAATAATGATTAAAAAAAACAAGAAAACATTTTACTCAATAGAAAATGAATCATTACATTATTACAATATTAATAATCAAGAATATAATATAATAGATGAT
Source organism: Flavobacteriales bacterium (assembly GCA_018675825.1). GTDB lineage: Bacteria > Bacteroidota > Bacteroidia > Flavobacteriales > BACL11. The sequence continues at coordinate 4,395 of JABGXK010000097.1, forward strand.
ATAAAAGATTTCATAATATTAGATAATATTAGAAAAAACAATATTATTTGGAAAAATAACGACTGTAATCTTATTGATATTGGTGATGGAATTGTAAATTTAGAATGGAATACTAAAATGAATTCAATTAGTGAAGATGTTCTTAATGGAATAAATCATTCAATCAATATAGTTGAGAAGAATCATAAAGGATTAGTTATTGCAAATCAAGGAAATAACTTCTCAGTTGGAGCAAATATAGCTATGATATTTATGATGGCAATTGAACAAGAGTATGATGAAATTGATTACGCAATCAGATTATTTCAACAAACAACAGCTAGAATAAGGTATTCATCAATACCTGTAGTGGTAGCAACTCATGGGCTAACTTTAGCTGGAGGATGTGAGATTTCTCTTCATGCAGATCAAGTTCAAGCTTCTGCAGAAACATATATGGGATTAGTTGAAATGGGTATAGGCCTTATTCCTGCAGGAGGAGGAACAAAAGCTATGGCAGAACGAGCATCTGAAAAATACTTCGAAGGCGACATTAAACTCCCAACATTAAAAGAAAGATATTTAAATATAGGAATGGCTAAAGTTTCTACATCAGCTAACAATGCTCAAGAGCTAGATTTATTGTTAAAAGATAGAGATAAAATTACAATTGGAAATAATAATTTAATCTCAGATGCCAAAATAGCTGCTCTAAATTTATATAATAAAGGATATAATAAACCAATTAATAAAAAAATAAAAATATTAGGAAAACAAGCATTAGGAATGTTTGTAGCTGGAGCAAATTCTATGTATGCCGCAAACTATATCAGCAAGCATGATATGCTGATTTCAGAAAAGTTAGCGTATGTAATATGTGGTGGTGATTTATCATCTTATGCTGAGGTTTCTGAAAAATATTTACTAGACCTAGAAAGAGAAGCATTTTTATCTCTAACAGGTGAAAGAAAAACATTGGAAAGAATTGAGCATATGCTTAAAAAAGGGAAACCACTAAGAAATTAAAAATGAACGAAGTATATATAATTAAAGGATTTAGGTCTGCAGTAGGAAAATCTGGAAAAGGAATATTTAAATTTTCAAGACCAGATGATATCGCTTCGTCAGTAATAAAACATCTTGTTAATTCTATACCTCAATTAGAAAAAAGTAGAATTAATGATGTAATTGTAGGTAATGCAACTCCTGAAGCTGAACAGGGATTAAATATTGGGAGAATGATATCATTAATGAGTTTAGATACTTATAAGGTGCCTGGAATGACAGTAAATAGATATTGTTCCTCAGGATTAGAAACAATTGCTTTAGCTGATGCAAAAATTAGAAATGGAATGGCCGATTGTATTATTGCAGGTGGAGTAGAAAGTATGTCTCCTATCCCTTTTGGAGGTTGGAAAATAACACCAAACTTAAATATTGCTAAAAACAATCCTGAATGGTATTGGAATATGGGATTAACAGCTGAAGCAGTTGCTAATAAATATAAAATTGATAGAGAAGTTCAAGATAAATTCTCTTACCAATCACATCAAAAAGCTCTCAAAGCAATAAAAAATGGAGTATTTGAAAATGAAATTGTTCCAATAGAAATTAAATCAATTTTCTTAGATGAAAATGAAAAAAGAAATGAAAAAATTATAATCGCAAATTATGATGAAGGACCAAGAAAGGATACAACACTTGAAAAATTATCAAAATTAAGACCTGTTTTTGCAAAAGATGGAACAATTACAGCTGGAAACTCCTCACAAACTTCTGATGGGGCTGCATTTTTAATGTTAATGTCAAAAAAAATGATGTTAGAACTTAAGTTAGAACCGATTGCACAATTAAGAAGCTACTCAGTTGCAGGAGTTGAACCTAAATATATGGGTATAGGTCCTGTTGAAGCTGTTCCATTAGCTCTAAATAAAGCAGGTCTAACTCTCAAAGATATAGAGCAAATAGAACTCAATGAAGCCTTTGCTTCTCAATCAATTGCAGTAATAAATGAGTTAAATTTAAATAAGGAAATTGTCAATATTAATGGAGGAGCTATTGCATTAGGTCATCCACTAGGATGTACAGGAGCTAAACTGAGTATCCAATTAATTCATGAGATGAAAAAAAGAAAACAAAAATATGGGATGGTAACTATGTGTGTAGGAACAGGACAAGGAGCAGCAGGAATCTTTGAAATTTTTTAAAAAAAACATATGATAAAAGGCGGAGAATTTATTATTAAAGATCAAAAAAAATCAGAAATTTTTATTCCTGAAGATTTTAAAAATGATCAAATTATGATGGCAAATGCCACAACAGAATTTGTAAAAAAAGAGCTTGATATTTTTAGAGTAGAATTTGAAAATAAAAATTACAAACTATGCGCAGAAAAACTTAAAAAAGCAGGTAAATTAGGATTATTGGGTATAAGTATTCCAGAAAAATATGGAGGGATGGGTTTGCCATTTACAACATCAGTACTTATATGTGATAAGATAAGTGGAGCAAATGGATCATTTTCTACAGCATATGGTGCTCATACAGGAATTGGAACATTACCTATTCTTTTATATGGTGATGAAAAACAAAAACAAAAATATTTACCTAATCTAGCAACTGGTGAATGGATAGGATGTTATTGTTTAACAGAACCTGGAGCAGGATCTGATGCAAATGCTGGAAAAACAGCAGCAACTTTATCAAGTGATAAAAAAAATTATACAATTAGTGGACAAAAAATGTGGATATCAAATGCTGGTTATGCAGATATATTTATTGTATTTGCTAAAATTGAAAATGATAAAAATATAACAGCATTTATACTAGAGAAATCAATGAATGGTATTACTCTAGGTGAAGAAGAGAGGAAACTTGGATTAAATTCTTCTTCAACAAGACAAGTTTTTTTAAATGATGTTGAAGTTCCAGTTACAAATCTTTTAGGTGGAAGAGGGAAAGGATTTAAAATAGCAATGAATGCATTAAATATTGGAAGAATTAAATTAAGTGCTGCAGTTATAGAAGCATGTAAAAGATCAATATCATCATCTACAAAATATGCAAATCAAAGAATTCAATTTGGAAATCCTATATCAAAATATGGAGCAATAAAACAAAAACTTGCAGAAATGGCATCAAATACATTTGCAGTTGAATCTTCAACATATAGAGCAAGTTATGAGATTGAAAAAAATATAAAAAAACTAATCTCTGAAGGAGTTAACGAGCAACAAGCTCATCTTAAAGGGGTAGAAGAGTTTGCGATAGAATGTTCAATTACAAAAATATTGGGTTCAGAAACAGTACAATTTTGTACAGATGAAGGAATACAAATTTTAGGAGGCATGGGTTATTCTGCTGATACTCCAATGGAAGCGGCATTTAGAGATGCTAGAATATCTCGAATTTATGAAGGAACAAATGAAATAAATAGATTATTGATAGTAGCTATGCTATTAAAAAAATCACTTAAAGGAAAAATTAATCTGATGGAACCAGCTATGAAATTAGCTTCTGAGATTATGTCAATTCCTTCATCTGAAGAAGATGATAAAAACGATTTACTTTTTTTAGAAAAATCATCTCTTAAAAAATTAAAAAAACTATTTTTAGTTATTGCTGGAAAAACTATAGAAACATATGGCTTGCGTATAGAAGAAGAGCAAGAAATAATGATGCACTTAGCAGATATGTGTATTGAAATTTATACAGCTGAATCATGTTTATTAAGAACTGATAAAATAAAATCCAATGAAAAACAAAAATTTATTCATTTATCACAAGTATATATGTATAAATCTATTAAAAAATGTCAAAATTCAGCTGAAGAAATAATTTTTTCGTTTCAAAATTTAGAAGAAAAAAAATTACTTTTATTAGCTACTAAAAGATTTACAAAAGGATATACAATTAATATTAAAGAAACAAGAAGAAAAGTAGCTAACAAATTAATAGAAGAGAACCAGTATTGCTTTTAGTATATTTGCGTAATGAAATTTAACAAACTAGGTTTAAGCACTCAATTAGAAGAAGGCCTAGACATGATGGGTTTTGAAATAGCTACCCCAATACAAGAAAAAGCAATTCCAATAATTTTAAAAGGAAAGGATTTAATTGCATGTGCTCAAACCGGTACAGGTAAAACTGCTGCATTTGTATTACCTATATTAAGCATGCTTTCTAATAAAAAACAATCAGACAAAGTTAAGGTACTAATTATTGCTCCTACAAGAGAATTAGCAAAACAAATTGATATGCAAATTGAAGGTTTTTCATATTATACAAATTCATCATCGTACCCAATCTATGGAGGAGGAACAGGTCCTGAATTTGAAAATCAAAAACAAGCATTAGTGAAAGGAACAGATATAATCATATGTACACCAGGAAGATTAATGGCGCATCTTAAGTTCGATTATTTTGATTCCAGCTCAGTAAATTATCTTATTTTAGATGAAGCAGACAGAATGCTTGATATGGGGTTTTATGATGATATTATTAAAATATCAAAAAAACTTCCTGAACAACGACAAACACTTCTTTTCTCAGCAACAATGCCACCAAAAATTAGAAAACTAGCTCAGAATATATTAATTAATCCTGAAAGCATAAGTTTAGCTATGTCTAAACCAGCTGTTGGAATTTCTCAGTCTTCATATTTAGTAAATGATGAACAAAAGGTAAGATTAATTAGAGAAATTCTTAAAAATAAAGCAAAGGAAAAGCCTTTAAGTCATGTACTAATATTTGCTTCCAGTATTAAAAGTGTTAAAGAAATTAAGAAGACACTAAATAGATCAGGATTTGCATCAAGCGATATGCATTCTGAATTAAATCAAGAGCAAAGAGAAGAAACAATAAGAGATTTTAAGAGCAAAAAAATAAAAATACTTGTTGCTACAGATATTTTATCTAGAGGAATAGATATTAAAGGCATAGAATTAGTTATTAATTATGAAGTGCCTCACGATGCAGAAGATTATGTTCATAGAATCGGAAGAACTGCTAGAGCAGATAATACTGGAGAGGCTATAACATTTATTAATAGCAAACAAGTTCGTAATTTTATGGATATTGAAAAGTTGATTGAAAAATCAATTCGAAAAACACCATTACCAAATAACTTTGATAAAGGACCAAAGTATGAAGTTTTTAAAAAGATGAAGAAAAAGAAATGGAAAAAAAAATAATCTAATTACCTACTAAGAATGGGAGCATGATGCGGTTTTATTCTAGCATCAATAATTGGAATAGAACATGAAAAATGTTTGTTTAAAATTTTCATATTAAGACCATATACATCATGAGAAGGATTAGAACGAGTAAAACATACCCAAAGCCAATTACTAAAACTTTCTGCAACAAATTTAGCATCATCTACTAAAGTAATAATTGCAATACCTTTTAGGTTTTTAGATTCCAAATATTTAATTAAAATATTAATATCTCCACCACCATCAATTGATAAAATACCATCCATAACTACACAATTATTTTTAAAACCAATTGGTAAATCAAGTATAGGATTATTTAAGGTCAAATTCCTTTTTAATTGGCCAGCAGCAGCAATAATTAACTTTGAACCTCCATTAAGTTCTTTACTACTATAATCAAGTGTATCAATAGTTGTTTTTGTTTGAAAATGCAAATCTCTTGACCAATCTACTCGCTCTAAAAGATGTTTAAAAAAAGCTTTCTTATCATTAATATCTGGGGCGTTTTCATTATCAATAATTAAGAGATATTTAGCTAAAGATAATTGACCAGTTCCAAGTATATGATTTGCTATTGTTAAAAGTTCCTGAGGCACCCTTGTTGGATTATAAGGAGTATATCTTTCACTTCCTATAGCTAATAATAATGGATGAACTCCGGCATCATCAACTGCGTTTACTGATTTTAGACCAGGTATTTCATTTTCTATTACACTTCCAGTCATAGAATGAATCAATTTTCCAAATTGAGAGTCTTCTTGTGGAGGCCTACCCACAACAGTAAAAGGCCAAATAGCATCTTTTTTTGCCAGTACTTTTTTAACTTTCAAGTAAGGAAAATCATGTTGTAAACTATAATAACCTAAATGATCACCAAATGGCCCTTCGGGTTTAAGATCATTAGCAATTTCACCACAAATAACAAAATCAGCATCAGCAGAAATCGTATAACCATCAATAACTGAGTACCTAAATCTTTTAGCGCCTAAAATACCAGCAAAAGTTAATTCAGACATATTATCAGGCAATGGCATAACAGAAGAGAATGTATGTGAAGGTGGACCACCTACAAAAATAGAGACCTTTAATGGAACACCCTTATCAATTGCTTTTTTTTGATGTATACCTATACCTCTATGGATTTGATAATGAATACCAATTTCTTTATTTTTAATAAAATTATTTCCACTTATCTGAATTCTATACATTCCTAAATTAGAATTCATTATACCAGGATTATCAATATCTTCAGAAAAAACTTGAGGTAAAGTAATAAAGGCACCTCCATCATCAGGCCAACATTTAATTTGAGGTAAATCAGAAATCAAAATTTCTTCAAATTCTTTCGGTAAAGAAACTTTTTTAGGCAAGGCATTAAATGCATAAAAGGCAGATTGTAAAGACGCTAAGGGATTCTTAAATCCTTCAATTGGATTAATTTGAAGATTAATTAATTTTTTTACTTTACGAATAGAATCTCTAAAGATAAAATTGCTTCTTTCTAAGCTTCCAAAAAGATTAGATACCGCAGGATATTTACTTCCTTTTATATTTTCAAAGAGTAAGGCTTTACCTGATTTTTCAAATTCCTCTAAATGTCTAGATGCTATCTCAAGATTAGGATTAACCTCTTCTTTAATTCTAATTAAATAACCATTTGCTTCCAAATCTTTAACACATTCTTCTAATGATGAATATCCCATGTTGTAAAATTATAAAAAAGGCAACTATTAAAGTTGCCTTTCAAAACATATATTTTAATAAATATTATCTTTTATTAATACTGGAATAAGAACGTAAATTTTCACCAGTATATACCTGTCTAGGTCTTCCGATAGGTTCAGTAGTTTCTCTCATTTCTTTCCACTGAGCTATCCACCCAGGAAGTCTTCCAATTGCAAACATAACAGTAAACATATCTGTTGGAATACCTAATGCACGATAAATTATACCAGAATAAAAATCTACATTAGGATATAGCCCTCTAGATTTAAAATATTCATCTTCTAATACAACTTCTTCTAATTTTTTTGCAATATCTAAAACAGGATCTTTAATACCAAGTTGAGATAAAACATCATCAGCTGCTTTTTTAATTATTGTTGCTCTTGGGTCAAAATTCTTATATACTCGATGTCCAAAACCCATTAACCTAAATGGATCATTTTTATCTTTAGCTTTAGATATATATTTATCAACGTCTCCCCCATTTTCCTTCATCTCTTCAAGCATTTCAATAACTGCTTGATTAGCGCCCCCGTGTAAAGGTCCCCAAAGCGCAGCTATACCAGCAGAAATCGAAGCATATAAGCTAGCGTGTGATGATCCTACAATTCTAACAGTAGCAGCAGAACAATTCTGTTCATGGTCAGCATGAAGAATTAGAAGTTTGTCTAAAGCGCTAGCAATAATTGGATTAAT
>JABGXK010000011.1 GCA_018675825.1 Flavobacteriales bacterium
ATCAGAGTTTCCTCCATTGTGCAATATTCCTCACTGCTGCCTCCCGTAGGAGTCTGGTCCGTGTCTCAGTACCAGTGTGGGGGATCACCCTTTCAGGCCCCCTACCTATCGTAGTCTTGGTAAGCTTTTACCTTACCAACAAACTAATAGGACGCATACTCATCTTTAACCACCGAAGTTTTAATTATAAAAAGATGCCTTAATATAATACTATGAGGTATTAATCCAAATTTCTCTGGGCTATTCCTCAGTTAAAGGTAGATTGTATACGCGTTACTCACCCGTGCGCCACTCGTCAGCATCTAGCAAGCTAGATCTGTTACCGTTCGACTTGCATGTGTTAGGCCTGCCGCTAGCGTTCATCCTGAGCCAGGATCAAACTCTTCGTTGTAAAAAAAGTTTATAAATTGACTTTTGTTTAGGATGTAATCTAATTCTATCTTCAATATTTTTAAGAACTTTTCAATAAAAAAATGGTTTTTATACCATTTTAATAATTTCCTTCTAAAATCTATAACTTATTTATTCCAAAAGGGCTGCAAATATACATTGTTTTTGAATAAAAACAATCCTTTTGAGAAAATTGTATGACTAGTTAAGTAATTTAAAAGATCTTTTGCTCGAAAGCGGCTGCAAATATATTCTTTTTACATATTCATACCAAGAAATTATATCTTTTTTAATATAATTATTTTTTCAATAATAACCACTTAAAAATCAACATGTTAAAAACTGTATTGTTTGTTAAATATAGTAAATTAATAATAAAAATCAATATAATAAATCAAAAAGAAATAGCATAATTTTAGTCTTTAAAAATAATATATTTGTACTTATTAAAAAAAATGAAATAAAATGAAAGCAAAAGTTAGTATAATTATGGGAAGCACTTCAGATATGCCGGTTATGCAAAAAGCAGCACAATTTTTAGATAATATGGAAATTCCTTTTGAAATTAATGCATTATCAGCTCATAGAACACCAGAAATGGTAGAGGAATTTGCTGCAAATGCTCATAAAAATGGTATAAAAGTAATAATTGCTGGTGCTGGAGGAGCTGCACATCTTCCAGGAGTTGTAGCAGCCTTTACTCATATCCCAATTATAGGAGTACCATGTAGATCTTCAATATCAATTGACGGATGGGATTCAATACTTTCAATACTACAGATGCCTCCAGGAGTTCCTGTTGCAACAGTAGGTTTAGATGGCTCATTAAATGCAGGTATTCTTGCTGCTCAAATTTTATCTTTGGGAGATGATAACTTAAATCAAAGAGTTGTTAACTATAAGCAAGGATTAAAACAAAAAATAATAAAAGCTAATAATAATCTCTCTGAATTTAAATTTAAATTTAGAACCAATTAGTTATACGCATTAATCAGCATGTTATCAAAAATTCTAAATATTAGATATCCTATAATTATGGCTCCTATGTTTCTTGTCACAAATAACAAGATGATGATAGAAGCCTTAAATAATGGTATTGCAGCATGTATACCAGCTCTAAATTTTAGAACTACTAAAGATTTAGATAATGCATTAAATACAATTAGAGAAAAATCATTACCTTCTGGATTAGGAGTAAACTTAATTGCTAATAAATCTAATTTCAAATTAGAAGAACAACTACAGATATGTATTAAAAATAAAGTTAATTTTATAATAACATCTTTAGGTAACCCAAATCGAATAATAGAAGAGTGTAAGCAAAATAACATTAAAGTATTCTGTGATGTGATTGACGTAAAGCATGCAATAAAGGTAGAGGGGCTTGGTGCAGATGCATTAATCGCTGTTAATAAAAGAGCAGGTGGCCATGCTGGAAAAATGAGTGCAAAAGAACTAATAGCAAAATTAAAATTATCATGTCAAATACCTATTATTTCTGCAGGAGGAATTGGTACTAAAGAGCAGATATCACAAATACTAAATTATGGAGCAATTGGAGTATCTATCGGATCACCATTTATAGCATGCCATGAAGCAGATATATCAACTGCATACAAACAAGCATGTATTGATTACAATGCTACAGATATTGTAATGACAAACAAAATATCTGGAACTCCTTGTACAGTAATTAATACCCCTTATGTTAAAAAAGTCGGTACAAATCAAAATATTATTGAAAAGTTTTTAAGCAGAAATAAAAAAATAAGAAAATGGATAAAAAGATTTACATTTTATTGCGGAATGAAAAAAATTTCCAAATCTGCGTTTGGATCAACATATAAAACAGTATGGTGTGCTGGCCCTTCAATTCAATACACAGATAGAATAATGTTAGTAAAGGACATAATTAAGAAACTAACTACTCACAAAAATTAAATCTAAATAAAAATTAGAATATGATTTGCTAATTACTTCAGAATCATTTATAATGATAGATGATTCTGAAACAGATGCAATAACAGACAAAGCCATAGAAATCCTATAATCACATGTGATTTAACATGGCCACATGAAATAGCAAGGGCCCTTTGAAAGTAACTTTTTGAAGAATTTATATAAAGGGTTCCATTATAAGAAAATGGAGCTATTTCTCTATCCATCAATAATTTTTTGAATACTAAGAGGTTTAACAAAACTAATGCCAATATCTTTTAAGAGCACAAAATCAATATTTTTATCAGATGATTTTTTATCTCTTTCAATCCATTTAATTAAATATTTCTTTTCATACATAGAAACATCAACAGGTAAATTATACTTTTCTAATAAATTATTTACTCTAATCAATCTGTCCTCATTAAGAAATCCAAGCTTATTACTTAAGATATTAGAAAATACAATACCTAAACTAATAGCAGAACCATGAGGAATTCCATATTCTGCTTCTATAGCATGGCCAAAAGTATGACCATAATTAAGGCTTTTCCTCTTACCATTTTCATATCTATCACTACTCACAATATCAAGTTTTATCTTAATAGAATCACACAACATATTATGTAATTTATTAAAGTTAGAGTACCCAGGATTTTCTATTATTTTAAAATAATTATCAGCATTTTTTTCTAAATCATAGAATAAATCACTAGATGAAATACATGCATGCTTAATTATCTCTGCAAAGCCATTAAGATACTCTTGATGTGTTAGAGTCTTTAAAAAAGAATAATCAATAAAGACAAAATCAGGCTCATTTATTACTCCTAAAACATTTTTAATATTATTAAAATTAATCCCATTTTTCCCTCCAAAAGAAGCGTCTGTCATAGCTAATAATGTAGTGGGTACAAATCCAAAGTTAACTCCTCGCATAAAAATTGAGGCAACAAATCCTGCTACATCGCAAGTTACACCACCTCCAACACCAATAATGAAAGTCTTTCTATTAGCACCTAGTTCTATTAATTTCTTAATAATATTATTAATATAATCTATAGATTTTGTCTCTTCTCCAGAAGGGATACTGATAATGTTATGAAAATTATTAAAAAGACTTTTATATAAACCTAAAATATTTTCATCAACAAAATAAAAAACAGTGTCTTTTTTGATATTATCGACGCAATCAAAAAAGTTTACAAAACTCTTATTAATATAAATTGCAGTATTTGGATAATCTATTTTTTTCACTTAAATATAATAAAATATAATCAGACAAAATTAACTAATTCTATCACTTATAAAACTATCTTTGTAAAATGAAAAATGACAACTTCTACATGCTAGCTAAAACAATGTATGGCTTAGAAGAAATTCTCGCAAACGAGCTTAGAAATATAGGAGCTCAAAATGTTAAAACACAAAACAGAGCAGTTAGCTTCAAGGGCGATAAGGGATTTATGTATAAAGCAAATCTAAATCTAAGAACTTGTCTAAGAATTCTAAAACCAATAGCAACATTTCAGGCGCATAATGAAAAAGAATTATATAATAATATTTTAAAAATTGATTGGGAGAAACATTTAGACTTGAAAAATACATTTGCAACTCATGCTACAACACATTCAGAGGTCTTTACACATAGTCAATACGCTTCACTACTTGTTAAAGATGGTATAGCAGATTTTTTTAGAAAAAAATATGATGAACGTCCAAACGTAGATCCAAAAGACCCAGATATTACTATTAATCTTCATGTAGCTAAACATACCTGTACAGTGTCATTAGATAGCTCTGGAGAATCACTGCATAAGCGTGGATATAAATCTGATACAATAATTGCTCCTATGAATGAAGTGTTAGC
>JABGXK010000098.1 GCA_018675825.1 Flavobacteriales bacterium
AATTGAATCCAGTTTTCTTACTTAGGAAATTAGCTGTTTCTTTTATTTTTTCTAACATATTCTTTTAGCTCTTTATCAAATGATAATTGATTTTGAAATTTAATTCTTATTGGTAAATAATACACTAAAGTATTCTTAAATTTTTGTTCAAATTTAAATAATCTTATACTATCTTTTTCGGTGGTTAAGATAAGTCTTTTTATTTTTCTGCTTGAATTATAGTATAGCAAAATATCATCAATATCTTCATTAGAAAAGTTATGATGATCTTTAAATTTAAAATGTTTGACAATTGTTGTTTTTTTCTTTAGATGTGTAGTTAATGCATCTGTATTTGCAATACCAGAAACTAGCACAACATGATATTCACTGATATCTTTAATTTGATCATTATTAAAGATGTTTTTGTATTTGAGATATTCTACTGCTGTAAAGTAACATTTCTCATTACTGTATTTTGTTATGTTTTTTATGATTTTATTTTTTTCTTTCTCATTAGATAGATCTAAATTATTTGTAATAATAATTTTATCAGCTCTTTTGCATTCTGTAATTTTCTCTCTCAAGGTACCATAAGGTAAGTGATTATCTAAATAGAAGGGATTATTTGCTGATGTTAAAAGAATATTCATTCCTGCTTTTATCCACCTATGTTGAAAGCCATCATCAAGTAATATAACATTTATCTCATCATGTTCCTTGATAATCTTCTTTATAGCGTTTACTCTATCTCCACATACAGCAACCAAGCAATTAGGATTTTTTCTTTTTAGCATAATTGATTCATCACCAACATCACTTACACTATCATTGATTTTTACATATTTAAAATTATAATTTTTTCTTTTATATCCTCTACTAATTATTGCAACTTTATATTCTGATTCTAAGAGATTAGTGATATAATCAGTGTGGGGTGTTTTTCCTGTTCCTCCAGCGGATAAGTTCCCTATACATATTATTGGAATTTTAAAAGAATAAGATTTAAAAACACCTAAATTAAAAAGTGTATTTCTTACAGATGTTATTATACCAAATAATTTTGCGAGAAGTATTAGTAGAATATTCATATTACAAAGATAAGATTTTAGATATTACTATATTTAGTACTTTTGAAATATGAAAATAAAAAATGTTACAGATTATTTAGAGGAAATTGCACCACTACATTTACAGGAGAGTTATGATAATTCTGGATTAATAATAGGCAATCTAGAAAACACTATAGATGGGTGTTTAATAACTCTAGATTGTACTGAGGAGGTTGTTGAAGAAGCTATAAGTAAAAAGTGTAATTTAATTATAGCTCATCATCCTATAGTTTTTAATCCAATTAAAAAAATAATTGGAAATAATTATGTTGAAAGAATAATTATAAAATCTATAAAAAATGATATTGCTATTTATGCAATACATACAAATTTAGATAATGTATATAATGGAGTTAATAGTAAAATAGCAGAAAAATTAGGATTGATAAATTGTGAAATCTTACTGCCAAAAAATAAATTTTTGAAGCAATTAGTAGTTTATTGTCCTATAACACATAGTGAAATTTTAAAAGACGCTATGCTGAATAATGGCGCAGGATTATTTAGGAATTATGATAATTGTAGTTTTTCAAGTTTAGGAAAAGGAACCTTTAGACCTAGAAAAGGAAGCTCTCCATATTCAGGTAAGATTGGTCAAAATTATACTTCTGAAGAGATTAAATTAGAGTTTTTCTTACAAAATGATGTTGAAGATTATTTAATTCAAGTCATGAAAGAACATCACCCTTATGAGCAGGTTGCATACCAAATTTATGCCTTAGATAATTTTAGTGACGATATAGGTTCAGGAATGATAGGTGAGCTTACTAGTGAAATAGAAAGTAGTGAGTTTTTAAAAATAATAAAGGCCAGGATGCAAACTAGTTGTATCAGACATACTAGATTATTGAAGCAAAAGATAAAGCATGTTGCTATTTGTGGAGGCAGTGGGAGCTTTTTATTAGAACAAGCAAAAAATAAAAAAGCTGATATTTTTATATCTAGTGATTTTAAATATCATGATTTTTTTGGTTCAGAAGGAAAGATCATAATTGCTGATATTGGACACTTTGAAAGTGAGCAATTTACAAAGGAGTTAATTTATGATTTCCTTACCAAAAAATTCACTAAGTTTGCCGTCCAATTATCTAAAGTTAACACAAATCCTATAAATTACCTATAAGATGGCAAAGAAAAAAGTAACAATAACAGTTGAAGATCGATTAAAAGCATTATATCAACTGCAAATAATAGATTCTGAAGTAGATAAAATAAGAATTGTTAGAGGTGAGCTTCCCTTAGAGATAGAAGATCTAGAAGATTTACTAGCTGGTCTTAAAACTCGTTTAGATAAGCTAACTGGTGAATTGGAAATTATTACTAACGATGTATTATCTAAGAAAAATATAATTCTTGATGCCTCAACCTTAGTTAAAAAATATGAAAAACAATTAAAGAATATTAAGAATAATAGAGAGTTCTCTTCTTTAACAAAAGAATTAGAATATAAAGGGTTAGAAATACAGCTTAATGAAAAGCAGATTATAGAGCTACAAGCTAAAGTACTTCATAAAGAGGAGGTTATTAATGAATCTAAGCATCAGATATCAGAAAGAGAAGAAGAATTATCTGTTAAAAATAAGGAGCTTGCTGCTATTGTTAAGGAAACTGAAAAAGAAGAAAAAGTACTGCTAAAAAGATCTAATAAAGCACAAGTTGTTATTGAAGAAAGAATCCTTTCTGCTTACAATAGAATAAGAAGTAAGGTTAAAAATGGATTGGCTGTAGTTTCCGTAGACAGAGATGCTTGTGGTGGATGTTTTAATCAAATCCCTCCTCAAAGACAGCTAGATATTCAAATGCATAAGAAAGTGATTGTTTGTGAGCATTGTGGAAGAATTTTAGTTGATTCAAATATTTTAGATACTCAGTAAAAAATTATTTTAATTATTAAAAAGGGATTTCATATTTTTGAAGTCCCTTTTTTTTTATGAAAAATTTTATTTTATTTATTTTATTGGTTTTTTCTTTTAAATTTTGTTTTGCTGAATTTGATATGAATCAAAATATGCGTCAAGCGTATGTTCATATAATGCATTTAGATTTTTCTTTAGCTCAAAAAATATTAGATACAGAAAAGATCTCTAATAATGATAATGGTATTATTATTTTAAATGAGAATTATATTGATTTTCTAACTATTTTAATTGGTGAAGATGAGTTGTATTATCAAAAAGCTAAGTTAAAGAAGAATCAAAGACTTAGTTCTTTAAGAAAGAATGATAAAAACTCTCCATATTATCTTTACTGTCAAGCAGAGGTGTATATTCAATGGGCATTTACGAGAATCAAGTTTAAGGAATATTTTTTAGCTGCATATGAATTGCAAAAAGCATATAAATTACTTAAGAAAAACAATCAATTATATCCGGATTTTATACTTAATAAAAAAAGTCTTGGTCTTTTGCATATTTTAATTGGTTCTATTCCAGAATCTCATGACTTTATATTAAATATACTTGCAATTGAAGGAGAAATAGATAAAGGTTTTAATGAATTATATTCTGTTTTAGATTATTCTGAGAATTTAGAGGAATACTACATATATAATTCTGAGGTTTTATTTTTGCTCTCTTTTCTTGAGATGAATATGAAAAATGACAGCACATCTTGTTCTTTATTGTTAGGAAAGATAGAAAATTGTTGTCTTAATAATAATCTTTTAATTTTCTGTGCAGCTAGATTGTCAAATAAATTAGGTGATAATGATAAAACTATTCAGATTCTTGAGAATAGAATTATCTCTGATACTAAATACAATTTCTATTATTTAGATTATCTATACGCTATGTCTCAACTATATAAGTTAGAATATCATAACGCGAATGACTACCTATTAAGATTTGTTAATTCTTTTAAAGGAAAAAATTATATAAAATCTGCATATCATATGTTATCATTAATTGCATTATTAGAAGATAATATGGAGAAAAAAAAGTATTATGAAGAAATGATGTTGAATAATGGTCAAGTCTTAATTGATGAAGACAAGCAGGCAGAAGACTATGTAAAAAATGAAACTTTGATTAATATTACTCTCTTAAAATCGAGATTTTTATTTGATGGAGGTTATTATAAAGAAACATTAGATTATTTAAGTAATATTAATTTAAATGATATCGAAAATAATCAAGAATTTATCCTTGAATACTATTATCGCATTTCAAGATCTAATCAAGGGCTGTCCGTTTCACCTATTAAAGTAAT
>JABGXK010000099.1 GCA_018675825.1 Flavobacteriales bacterium
AATTATTTTATTTCCTGTTGCTGGTGTATTAATTGGCTATATTGGTAAAAGCCTTAAAAAATCCTCCAAGAAAGGTCAAGATAAATTAGCATTTATAATGTCTATCATTGATGAAAATATTTTTGGTCTACGGATAATAAAAACTTTTAATGCAGAAAATTTCATCAATTCCAAATTTGAAAAAACAAGCAAAGAATACAAAAACATCATGACAAGTATATTAAGAAAAAAAGATCTTTCCTCACCTATGAGTGAACTTCTTAGTACAATCGTTATGGTTATAGTAATGTGGTTTGGTGGTCAACTTGTTTTATCAGAAAATTCAAATTTATCACCACAAGAATTTATTGGATATATCTTAATTTTTTCTCAAATTATTCCACCTGTTAAATCACTGACAACATCATATTACTATATTCAAAAAGGTAGTGCAGCTGCAGAAAGAGTTTATGAAATACTTAATACAGATAACAAAATACAAAATATTAATAATCCAAAGAAAATTTCTAAAATTGAGGGAAAAATTGTATTTAACATTAAATCTTTTAAATATGAGAATATCAACGTTTTAAAAGCAATCAACTTTGAAATAAGAAAAGGGCAAAGAATTGCACTAGTTGGACAGTCTGGAGGTGGAAAATCAACAATAGCTGATCTTTTAGTTAGACTTTATGATCTTGATTATGGGTCAATTACAATTGATGGATTAAATATAAAGGATATTGAGATAAAGAAATTACGTGGGCTCATGAGTATTGTCAGCCAAGATTCTATCTTATTTAATGACACTATATATAATAATATTAAAATAGGAGATTTAAAAGCAAGTAAGGAAGATATTATTACAGCAGCAAAAGCAGCAAACGCACATAAATTTATTTTGGAGTGCGAGCAAGGTTACGAAACTAATATTGGTAATTCTGGAGATAAACTATCAGGAGGTCAAAAACAACGTATAAGTATCGCTCGTGCTATTTTAAAAAACTCTGAAATTCTAATTTTAGATGAAGCAACATCTTCATTAGACTCAGAATCAGAACAACTTGTTCAAAATGCAATTGTAAATCTCATGAAATCTAGAACCTCATTAGTAATTGCTCATAAATTATCTACAATAGAAAATGCTGATAAAATAATTGTAGTGAATAATGGTGAAATTACGGAACAGGGAAATCATGCTGAGCTAATTAGAAAAAATGGTCATTACAAAAAATTATATGACTTACAATATTCTAGCAACTAGTAGAGAAAATTATTATAAGGATAACGTTTAATATGTAGTTCCTTTATTCTATTGTATAATAAATCTTTTAAATCATCAAAGTTAATTTTATCTAAGGCTGAAATAAAAATACTATCTCCATCTATTTTATTCATCCAGGTATCCTTTAGATTTTCTAATGATCTATTCTCTTTTTTGAATTCTGTAAGATCATCTTCCTCTTTTAGAATAAATTTATAAGCATCTATTTTATTAAATACTAAAATCATTGGTTTATTTTCTGCTCCAATATCAGCTATAGTGGTATTAACGATATTAATTTGATCCTCAAAACTAGAGTTGGATATATCTATAATATGAAGTAAAAGGTCAGATTCTCGAACCTCATCTAATGTAGATTTAAAAGATTCAACAAGCTGATGAGGCAATTTTCTAATAAAACCTACTGTATCAGAAAGTAAAAATGGTAAATTTTGAATAACCACTTTCCTAACAGTTGTATCAAGTGTTGCAAATAATTTATTTTCAGCAAATATCTCAGATTTAGATAACTTATTCATTAAAGTAGATTTTCCCGCGTTAGTATAGCCAACAAGAGCTACACGAATCATATCCACCCTGCCTTTTCGTCTAGTTAAACTTTGTTTGTCAATTTTTTCTAATTTCTTTTTTAATAATGCTATCTTATCTTTAATAATTCGACGATCTGTTTCTATCTGAGTTTCTCCAGGCCCTCTCATACCTATACCACCTTTTTGTCTTTCAAGGTGCGTCCACATTCTTGTAAGACGAGGAAGTAAATATTCATATTGAGCAAGTTCAACCTGAGTTCTAGCTTGAGCAGTTTGAGCTCTTGAAGCAAAAATATCAAGTATTAGATTACTTCTGTCTAATATCTTACATTCAGGAAATATTTTTTGAATATTTCTAATCTGAGAGGGCGTAAGATCATCATCAAATATTATTAACTCAACACATTCCTTGTCAACATACTCTTTGACTTCTTCAATTTTTCCTTTGCCTAAAAAAGTTGCATTATCAGGATGTTTTAATTTTTGAGTAAAGTTTCTTAAAGGATGAGCTCCAGCTGTTTTAGCAAGGAATGATAGTTCATCAAGGTATTCGTAAACCTGTTCAGTTTTTAAATCAGGAGTAATTAAGCCAATTAATACTGCGGTCTCCTTCATATATTTGCCTTAAATTTAATATTAAGATTTTTTTCTGTTTGAAATAAAACTCATAATAAATGTTATCATAGCTAAAAAAGAGGTGTTAATCATTGCTAAGACCCGATATGCACCATCAATATCTTTATCATTAACTTGATTAGGCATTGTTCGATAGATTAAAGCTACTAATATCATAAAAGTTAGTAATACAACAATATGAGCAATAATTTTATTTTTGTGCTTAAGAGCTTTATTAGATAAAAGAAGAATGACGCCAAAAAAAACTGGAATAAACGGAGTTTTTTCAACTAGTTTTAAATCAGGTAATAAGTCAGGATTATTAGCAAAAACTCCCAATAAACCAACAATAATTAATGTTAAACTATTTAATAAATTTGCTTGATAAGTTTTCATAAAAGATATTTCATTAAGTATACTGCCTTAATACAAAGAAACAAATAAAACTAATAAAAAATTGGTATTTTCACGACTTTATATTTAAAATGAAAAACCTGTTCAGAATCTTATTTGTAATTATATTTAACTATAGTTATAGTTTTAGTCAAGAAAGCTTTCCTGTTAATGGTGTAGCAAATAATTTCAAGCCCATACATGCATTTACAAATGCACATATCGTAATGTCAAGTAATAAGGAAATAAAAAAGGGGACATTACTAATTAAAGACAATATAATTCTTAATGTTGACAGTAATATAACAATCCCGGAAGGTGCAATAATACACGACTTAAATGGTGATTATATCTACCCTTCTTTTATAGATCTTTATTCTAATTATGGCTTAAAAGAAACTAAGAAAAAAGATTCAGACTATATGCCACAATATAAAAGCAATAAAAAAGGCCCATATTACTGGAATCAAGCAATTCATCCTGAAGTAATTGCTTCTTACAATTTTAATCACGATAAAAAAAGTATCTCAGAATATCTGGAAATAGGATTTGGATCATTAGTAACACATTTACAGGATGGTATTTTTCGAGGAACGGGTTGTCTTACGCTGCTATCTAACTCAAAAGAAAATGAAGATATTTTACTGGATGACGCTGCTACCTTTTATTCTTTTAACAAAGGATCTTCACAACAAAGATATCCAACATCTCTTATGGGAAGTATTGCATTAATCAAACAAACATTACTTGATGCAGAATGGCATGAAAATACAAAAAGCAATTCTAATATTTCTCTATCTAAATTCAATGCACAAAAGAATCTTCCAAAAATCTTTGAATTAAAAACTCCACTTGACTATTCTAGATTATTTAAAATATCGGATGACTTTGAGATTGATTTCATTGTAAAAGGTAATGGAAATGAATTCTTAAAAATACGCGAAGTTAAAGAGGCTGGTTTTCCTATTATAGTTCCTGTTAATTTTCCAAAAGCATATGACGTTACTAATCCTGAAGAAGCTATGGGAATTAGCCTAAGTAATCTAAAAAAATGGGAAACTTCTCCTTTTAATTTAAGAATACTTCAAGATCATAATATTACCTACACAATAACATCTTCTGATCTTGAAAATAAATCTAATTTTATAGGAAACTTAAGAATAGCAATAGAAAAAGGATTGACTCAAGGTAATACTCTAGATGCTTTAACAATTACACCTGCACGATTAATAGGTGTCAGCGATCAGCTTGGTTCTTTAGAAAAAAATAAGATAGCTAACTTTATAATTTGCTCATCAAATATTTTTACTGATGGTATTATATATGAAAACTGGACAGCAGGTAAAAAAAATATAGTTACTAAGAAAATTACTGAAGATATTAGGGGTTACTATTCTTTTCACTCAGATGAGTTTAACAATATAACTGTCCAAATCACAGGCAAAAAAGAAAGTCCAATTACAAAAATTACAAAAATTGATTCTAATAAACTGTCAACTATCTATAAAGATGAAAAAATTATCATTAATAGTCAAACAGGATATTTTAGGTCTAGTGGTAAATTTGCTAATAATTCTATTGAAGGCAAATATCAAGATAAGGAGGGAGAATTTCATTATTATAAAATGACAAGAGATTCTCTCGTTAATGAAAAAACAAAAATAGACAGCTTATTAATTGATACTATATTGCCAGAAATTTGGCATCCAAATAAATCTAATGGGTTAAATAAAAAACTAAATAGTAAAACAGTTTTATTTAAAAATGCAACACTATGGACAAATGAGGAAATAGGTATTATAAGATCTTGTGATATTATAATAAGTAAAGGTGATATTATTGCAATTGGTGAAAATCTTGACACAAATCAAATACCAAATTTTGAAAATTTAAATGTTGAAATAATTGATGCAAGTGGGAAACATATTACATCTGGAATTATTGATGAACACTCTCATATAGCAATTAATAGAGGGGTTAATGAGAGTAGTCAGGCCGTAACGGCTGAAGTTAGTATTTCAGATGTAATTAATCCAGACGATCATAATATCTACAGACAAATAGCGGGGGGGGTAACATGCTCTCAGCTTTTACATGGATCAGCAAATCCTATAGGGGGACAATCTGCATTAATAAAACTTAGATGGGGAGAATCAGCTGAAGAAATGAAAATTAAAAATTGTGATGGTTTTATAAAATTTGCATTAGGTGAAAACGTTAAACAAAGTAATTGGGGAAGCTTTAATACTACAAGATTCCCTCAAACTAGAATGGGTGTGGAACAAGTTTTCTTTGATGCCTTTTATAGAGCTAAAAATTATCAAAAAGAGTGGTTAAACTATAATAAATTAAGTTTAAGAAAAAAAAGAGAAGTTAATCCCCCTAGAGAAGATTTAGAACTCAATACTTTAGTTGAAATATTAGAAGGAAAAAGACATATAACTTGTCATTCATATATTGAGTCTGAAATTAATATGTTAATGCATCTTGCAGATTCAATGGACTTTAAAATTAATACTTTCACCCATATATTAGAAGGTTACAAAATCCCTAATAAACTTAAAAAACATGGTGCAGGGGCATCTACTTTTTCTGATTGGTGGGCTTATAAGTTTGAAGTAAATGATGCAATACCATATAATGCTGCAATTCTTAATAAGTCAGGTGTTGTAACTGCAATTAATTCAGATGATGCTGAAATGGGAAGGAGATTAAATCAAGAAGCTGCTAAAGCTATTAAATATGGAAATACATCTGAAGAGGATGCATGGAAAATGGTAACTCTAAATCCTGCCAAACTACTTCATCTAGATGATAGAATGGGTTCATTAAAAGTTGGTAAAGATGCAGATATAGTGATTTGGTCAGAAAATCCACTTTCAATTTATGCTAAAGTTGAGCAAACATATATTGATGGGAAATGCTATTTTGATTATCAAAATAATATGCTAACTCAAAATAGAGATAAAAAAGAAAAAATCAGAATTATAAAGAAACTTAGCAAAATAAAAGCAGGAAATAAAAGGAAAAACAAAGCAATAAAAGAAAAATTATATCACTGTGATTCAATTGAACATGAATAAAATTAGAATAAATATAATCATAGCTTTTCTAATGGTTAGCACTATAGCTAATGGACAAAAAACAACACTATTTATGGGTGGAATTGCTCATTTAGGAAATGGAGAAAAAATCAACAACTCTATAATTAGCATTAAAGATGGTAAAATTGATTTAGTTGCAGATTTATCTAAAATACGTATTGATCCCAGTTCATTTGATACAATATATAAAGTGTATGGAAAGCATATATATCCAGGTTTTATTATTCCAAATACTACATTAGGTATAACTGAGATTGATCAAGTAAGAGCAACACATGATTATGATGAAGTTGGATCTATTAATCCAAATGTACATTCACAAATAGCTTATAACCCAAACTCAAAGATTACAGAAACAGTTATTACAAATGGAGTTTTATTAGCTCAGGTAACTCCTAGAGGGGGATTAATTTCAGGGCAGTCTTCTGTTATGTATCTTGATGGGTGGAATTGGGAGGATGCAACATGCAGGGCTAATGATGGAATACACTTAAACTGGCCTTCTTCATATTTCCAAACTGGATGGTGGGGACAACAAGGAAAAACTAAAAGAAACGATAAGCATGCAGAACAAGTTAATCGGATAAAAGATCTATTAGAAAATTCTTTATCCTACTTCAAATCAAATAGTGAGATAGATTTAAAGATGGAAAGCATGAAGGGATTATTTAGTGGTGAAATGAATTTATACATACATGTAAACTATGCAAATGATATTATTGATGCTATTGATATTAGTAAACAATATAAAATTAAAAACCTTGTATTAGTTGGAGGGGAAGATGCAATTAAAGTTATAAAAAAAATTAAGAAAAATAACATTCCAGTTATACTAAACAGAATACATAGGCTTCCAAAAAATGAAGATAGCCCTATCGATTCACCATACAAACAAGCTTCTATTCTTCAGGAAAACGATATCATGTTTTCTTTTAGCTATGAAGGAGATATGGAGGCTATGGGAGCGAGAAATCTTCCTTTTTCAGCAGGAACAGCTGTTACCTATGGATTAGATTATGAAAATGCAATAATGGCATTGACCCTAAGCACAGCAAAAATATTAGGTATTGATCATAGAGTAGGCTCTATTGAAAAAGGTAAAGAAGCTACATTTTTTATATCTGAAGGAGATGCTTTAGATATTATAACTAATAACGTAGAATATATATTTATAAAAGGAAAATCTGTTGATACAGAGAATCATCAGACTAAATTATATAATAAATATAAAGATCGTTAATTTTAATTCCAAATAAGTTTTTTTCCAAAACCAAGACTATTATCAGTCATTTTTATATATGTTAGTTTCAAAATCCATAGATTTATAGGAAGGTCTTTAGCAAATGGAAATCTATCTAAATATAATTCAGTAGATCTCTTTAATTTATTAGATTCAATCAAACTAACTTCTCCTAACAATTGTAAGCCTTTAATTTTTGTAAAATCATCAGTTTCAATTGCAATAGTTGCAGATACATTGTGGTTTTCTATAAATTGCTGAGCATGCTTAGTTTTTTCATCAGAAGAAAAAATTAATGCGTTTTCTATTCGGTCATATACATAATAACAACTTGCAGAATAAGGTTTGTTTTTTTTTGAAGTTGCTAAAGAGAATACGTGATGTTCTAATATAAAATCTAGTATTCTTTTGTCAATAATTGACATTAATATCCAATATTTTTTCTTACTCTAGACAACACATTATCTGCAATTAAGGCTGCTTTTTTTGCTCCAATAACTAACTCTTTTTCAATAATATCAGTATTACTCATTAAAAAATTAAATTTTTCTCTTTCCTTAGAAAACTTTGTGCAAATTAATTCAAATAATTCTTGTTTTGCGTGTCCATATCCAAAATTACCAGATCTGTATTTATCAGCTAATATATTGCTCTTTTCATGTGAGGCTACTAAACTATAAATCTTATAAATGTTACAGTTATCTGGTGATTTAGGCTTTTCTAAGGCTAAGCTATCTGTTTTAATATTCATGATTTGTTTTCGTAACTCTTTATCCGAAAGGAAAATATTAATAATATTTCCATATGATTTACTCATTTTTTGTCCGTCAGTTCCTGGAATTATCATAACACGCTTGTCTACCTTAATATTTGGCAGGATAAAAGAGTTGGGATATGTATGATTAAAGGATCCAGCAATATCTCTAGTGATTTCTAAATGTTGAACTTGATCTTTTCCTACTGGAACAATATCTGCATCATATAATAATATGTCAGCAGCCATAAGCACAGGGTAAGTAAAAAGGCCAGAATTAACACTAGATAATCTATTTGATTTATCTTTAAAAGAATGAGCATTAGCCAACATTGGAAATGGAGTAAAACAATTCAAATACCAAGAGAGCTCACATACTTGTGTAACATCAGATTGCCTATAAAACAAATTATTTTTTGTATCAAATCCACAAGCTAACCATGCTGCTGCAGTAGCATATGTATGCGTTTTTAAAACCTCTTTATCTCTTATGGTAGTAAAAGAATGAAGGTCAGCAATAAAAAATAAACTTTCATTGCCTTGTTCTTGAGACATTTTTATTGCCGGAATTATTGCTCCAAGTAAATTACCTAAGTGAGGTGCGCCGGTACTTTGTATTCCAGTTAGTATTCTAGCCATAAATATATTTTTAACTTGGTAAAAATAGGATTTTTATATTTGCAAAATGAAATGGATTAACTTTAATATAAAAACCTTTAAATCTTTACTAAGCTCCTTATGGAGACTTTGGTTCTTTTTAGTATTTATGGTGTTTTTCTTGTTTTTTATTCCTGTACTATTCTTTTTTACACAAATATCTAAAGATCAAAAAATCTGTTGCCATATATTAAGATACTGGTCAAAATTAACATTAATCTTTTCTGGAGTATTTTTAAAAATTAATTTTGAAGAAGAATTAGATAAGAGCGAAAGCTATATAATCTGTCCAAACCATATATCATCAATTGATATTCCGATAATTCTTGCGTCATTTTCTATGCCTATTTTGTTTATGGCTAAAAAAGAATATTCTAAGATTCCTCTATTTGGTTGGTTTTATGAAAGAAATACTATTATAGTTAATAGAGCTAATAATAGGGATGCTTATGAGGCCTTTGTAGATTCTGGCAATAAACTAGATGAAGGATTTAATGTCTGTATTTTTCCGGAAGGAGGAATACCTCCTCCTGCAACTAAATTAAGGCGATTTAAGAATGGACCATTCAAATTAGCAATTGAAAAAAATATAAAAATAGTTCCAGTAACAATGCCAAACAATAAGGAATGTTTTCCATGGAGTTATCTTCAGGGAAGTCCAGGTATTCTAGATATTAAAATTCATAAACCAGTTAATTTAGATTCTCTAAAAAATAATGATGTAAAAAATTTGAATAATAAAGTATACAGTATTATTTTTGAAGAATTAAGTAATTATGAAAATTGATAAAAAATTAATATCTGATCTTGCAAAACTAGCAAAACTTGATTTTGATGATAAATCTTCATTAGATATGCAAGATGATTTAAAAAAAATTATTGG
>JABGXK010000100.1 GCA_018675825.1 Flavobacteriales bacterium
AATATCATTTTATCAAACAAACCTATCTCTTTATTCTTAAAATCTAACTTACATAACATAATTGGAACATTAGCTTTTAAAGCAATGTGATAAAAACCAGTTTTCCATTTAGAAACATATTTCCTTGTTCCTTCAGGAGCAATACCTAATATTAAATTATCAGATCTATTATAAAGACTTACAATCTGATCAACAACATTATTTTTTTTATTTCTATAAACTGGAATACCTCCATTTAATTTTATTAAGTAGCCAAGTATTGGGTAAAACAACTCACTCTTAATTAAATATTTAGGTCTAATTTTTTGAATATAGCCGTAACATCTACCTATTAAAAAATCCCAATTTGAAGTATGAGGAGCTGAAATAACTAGACATTTAGACGGATACTTAACTAAATCAATTACTTTCCAGCCATTTAATTTAAATATCAAAAGAGATAATAGTCTTAACATAAAAAAATAAATATTTATACAAAGAAATAACAATTTCTTATATTTTCATCAAAAATTGTAAATTTGCATAACAAAAAAATATTTAAATGAATGCTAAAATAATTACTCTTATACTAATTCCATTAAATATAATCCTTGCTTTTTATGTATATAAGAGCATCAGTAATGAGATTGAATTTAATACGCAAGCAAAAGAGAGAATTTCAGAAAATGTTCAGAAACTGAAAGACTTAAGAACATTACAGATTGCATATAAAAAAGAAAATAATGAATATGCTTCTAATTTTAATTCATTACTAGACTTTTTAGAAAATGATTCAATTACGATTATTAAATCAGTTGGAGAAAATGATACGCTTATAGATGGAAATGAAATTTCAGATACTAAGGCATTAGAAATAGGAATAATAAAGAGAGATACCTTTTTTATTGCAGCTAAAGAATCTGTATTTGACGAAAATTATATTAAGAATAGAAATAAAAAATACCCCTTAGATATTAACTCATTATCAACTATACCTCACACTAATAAATCTTATAATATTGATGCTAATGTAATAGAAGAAGGAAAAGTTATAGTTCAGGTTTTTGAAATTTCATCAAAATATAGTGATGTCTTTACTGGATTAGATGCTGAAAACAAAAATTACGATCTAAATAACTTACTAAAAGTTGGTTCGATGAGTAAAGCTTCATTAAATGGAAACTGGGGAGAATAACTCTAATCTTATGATTGTAGATAAATCATTTAATAATGATTTTATAATTAACTACCATCTTTCTATTGAACTTAGTCAAAAGTCATTATCATACTGCATAATAGATACTAAGAAACTAAGATGTAATCTCTTATATTCCACTAACTTTAACAACCAAGACGAACTAACAACATTATTGACTACTGATAATTATATTGCTAGAGATTTTCAATCAAAATCAATTGCACTAACAAATTACCCTAATACCCTTGTTCCTGAAAAGATCTATAAAGAGGAAGATAAAAAAAATCTTTTTTCAATAAATCATGAGAATGATGAAATCATTTTTACAGATAGAATAAAAAGCAATAATATTAAAAATATATATTCAATACCAAAATCATTACACCAAACACTCAATAATATTATCCCTGACATTAAGATTAAACCTCAAAGTACTATACTAATTAACTATTTATTATCAATGCAGTATAATACTGAAAAAATAATACTTTATATCAAAGATAATTTTGTAAATATCTTAATTGCAAAAAATGGAAAATTACTGTTTCAGAATAAATTTACATTCACAACTAAAGAAGACCTATTGTTTTACACACTATTTTGTATACAGGAATTAAATTTATCAACAGAAAATATCAATACAGAAGTATATGGTAATATAAGTGAACCCGAGTTTCAACTTCTACATGAATATATCAGAAATATTGATTATGGAAATAAATTAAAAGATATAAATTGTAGCAATGAATTTAATAATATCGAAGAACACTGCTTTTCTATCCTTTACCGTCAACATTTATGCGTATAATATCTGGATTTTATAAAGGACGAAGAATAAATGCGCCAAAGAATTTACCAGTAAGACCTACAACAGACCGTGCTAAAGAAGCACTCTTTAATATTCTAGAAAATAGATATGATCTAAATGATAAAAAGATACTTGATTTATTTAGTGGAACCGGCAATATTAGCTTTGAATTTTCATCTAGATATTCAACATCAATAACTAGTATTGATAAAAATATACAATGCATTAATTTTATTGAAAAAGTTAGTAACGAATATCAATTTAATATTAAAACGATTCAGTCTGATTCACTCATATTTGTTCGAACAACACAAGATAAATTTGATATTATATTTGCAGATCCACCATATAACTTTTTAAACTATCAAAAACTGAAAAACTTAATTATTGAAAAAAAACTAATCAAAGAGAATGGGTGTTTAATCATTGAGCATGATAAAAACACAAGCTTTGAAGGTGAAAATATTGAGCTCAGAAAATACGGAACAGTTCATTTTAGTATTTTCTTATTTTAATTCTCTACATTTGGAATAAATTAATAAAAATGTCAAAAGTTGCAGTCTTTCCTGGCTCATTCTCTCCTTTTTCGATTGGACATCAATCAGTAGTTGAAAAAGCTCTACCTCTTTTTGATAAAATTATAATCTCAGTTGGTGTAAACTCAAAAAAGAACCAATACTTTTCTATACAGGAACGAATGCAGTGGATAGATTCAGTTTATGCTAATAATGAAAAAATTGAAGTAAAAAAATATGAAGGATTAACAATAGATTTTTGTAAAAAAGAAGGCGCAAATTTTATTCTAAGAGGATTAAGAGATTCTCATGATTTTAAATTTGAGAAAGATATTGCCCAGATGAACAATGATCTTGATTCAAGTATTGAGACCATCTTTATTATAACACCTCCTGAATTATCTCATATATCATCATCCCTTATTCGAGACATAATTAAAAATGGCGGTGATGTAAGTAAATTTATACCAAAAGAAATTAATATCTCAAACTAAATAAAATGAAACCAAAAGAAATTCTAACTATTGTACTAATAATCATAGCAGGAATCTATCTTGCAATGAATACAAACACAGATCCAAATCAAGTTACAATAACAGGTAAAATTACCAATCCAAAAGGAGATGCAGTAGCTTTCAGCAATCAAGATACTTCTTACTCTACTAGTGAAAATGGAAATGGAACCTTCACTATCTCTTTTGATTTAGATTCAGCTACTTATATAAGATTTGAACATGGACCTGAAGGTTCTGCTATGTATATTTATCCAGGTGACAAAATAAATCTTACAATTGACACTGAACTTTTTGATGAAACTATTGAATATAAAGGAAGTTCATCTTCTTCTTATCTAGCAAAAAAATATCTTTTAGAAGAAGGAAACGACCCCTTTGGTGAAGTGTATTATATGAGTAGTGCTGAAGAATATAAAGCCTATCTAGATAGCTATAAAACTTCTGTTGTTAACGAATTTGGTGACATCACTGACAGTACATTTATCAATAATGAAATTATTAGTATTGATAAAGATATTGTTTATCTTATTGGAAGACAAAAGGAGGTAGCTGAGTATTCAGAGGAAGCAAAAACTTATATATGGAAAACAAGAAACATATCCAGAGATTTTAATTTTTATACTGCTCTTGACTCACTAAATAGTACAGATTTTAATAAAATGGTAGAACAATATGCTGCAGCCTTTCAATCATTACTAAATAAAGTAACAGATAAAGAACTTATAGTAAAGGAAAAAGAACAAATCACAAAAACTACTAATAGCTGGTTAGAAAGAAAAATAGCAATTGATAATATGCCACAAGAAGGCGAGGCTGCTATTGATTTTACTTATCCTGACAAGGATGGAAATGAATTTTCGCTTGCAAGCTTTAAAGATAATTTAATTTATATAGATATATGGGCAACTTGGTGTGGACCATGCAAAGCAGAAATCCCATCTTTACAAAAATTAGAAGAAGAATATCACGAACAGAATATCACATTCCTTTCTATTTCGGTAGATACAGATAAAGATGCTTGGCTAAAAATGATTAAAGAAAAAGAGTTAGGTGGAACACAATTATGGGCAGATGGCTGGAGTAAAATTACAAAAGACTACGCTATTTTTGGTATTCCAAGATTCATGCTTTTTTCTGCTGAAGGAAATATAATTTCAACTAATGCGCCCAGACCTTCTTCTGAAGAAATCAGAGGATTGCTTGAATCTAATCTGTAGATGCTATAAATAATATCAATTTTTTCACAGCCTTACCCCTATGACTAATAGCTCCTTTCTCAGCTTTAGTCATTTCAGCAAAAGTTAAATCATAACCAAAAGGTCTA
>JABGXK010000012.1 GCA_018675825.1 Flavobacteriales bacterium
AATTACAATAATTGTGATATTTTCTATTCCAAAAAAGTAAATGGAATTTGGGGTGATATTAAATCTTTTAATAAAATTATATGTCCTGTATATAGTTGGGAATCACAACCTTCAGTTTCTAGTGATGGGAATTGTATTTTTTTTGCTAGTGATAGAGATGGTGGTTATGGTGGAATTGATTTGTATGAAATTCGTAGAGATTCTTATGGAAAATGGTCAAATCCTATAAATTTAGGAAGTGAAATTAATAGTGTTAATAATGAAAAATCTCCTTTTTTACATACTGATGGTAAAACTTTATTTTTTGCATCAAATAATTTTCCGTCTTTAGGAGGATATGATATCTTTTATTCAAAAATGGATAGTCTTAATAATTGGCAGAAACCAGTTAATATAGGTTACCCAATTAATAGTTCTTTAAATGAAATATCTCTTTTTGTAAGTACAGATGGTAATAAAGCCTTTTTTGCATCTAATAATTTAAATGGTATTGGGGGTTGGGATATATATTCCTTTGATTTACATGAAAAAGCAAAGCCAGAACGTGTTTTTTTTATTAAAGGAGATCTTTTAGATATTGATGGTAAGATTATCAATGATGTTGAAATAGAGATAAAAAATGTAAAAACTCAAGAGGTTAAAGTTTTTAAGGTTAAAAATGGGAAGTATTCTGCTGCTGTTACTTTATCTGATGATGATGATGTCTTAGTAACAGTAAAGCGAAAAGGTTATGCGTTTAATTCTCAGTATGTTAGTTCAAAGGATACTAGTTTTAATTCTCCTAGTAGAATTGATCTTGAGCTTAAAAATATTGAAGAAGGAAAATCATTCTTATTAAATAACATATATTTTGATATAGATTCATATGATATTAATAGTGTTTCAAATGAGATTATATCAGAATTTTCAAGTTATTTAAAGGTTAATAGTGAACTAATTATATCTATAAATGGTTTTACTGATGATATTGGTGAAATTAGCTATAATCAAGAATTATCAGAAAAAAGAGCGCTTGCTGTATATCAGAAACTAATAGAAAGTGGTATTTCTTTAAATAGATTAAGATATAAAGGATTTGGAGAAAAATTTCCAAAACATAAAAATAAAACTGAAAAAGACAGAGAGCTAAATAGACGAACAGAGTTCTATATAATTAAAAAATAAATCGGATTATCTAAGTTCCTTAATTCTAGCTTTTTTACCTGTAAGTTCGCGTAAATAAAATATTCTTGCTCTTCTAACTTTACCCATTTTATTAATTTCTATTTTTTCTATAATTGGAGAATTAACTGGAAATATTCTTTCAACTGCAATACCATTAGAAATCTTTCTTATAGTAAAAGTCTCTGTTGATTTATTTCCTTTTCTTTGAAGAACATCTCCTTTAAAAAATTGAGTTCTTTCCTTATCTCCTTCCTTAATTTTATAAAATACAGTGATAGTGTCACCAGATTTAAATGATGGTAATTCAGATGATGGTACTAATTCTTTTGCTATTTCTGCTGTTAAATCCATTTTTTATATCTATTTGAAAATCGGTTTGCAATATTAAGTATAATATTTTGAACTATATCAAGAATAAAGTCTATTTTTTATTTCAAAAGATCAGGTCTCAGTTTGGTTGTTCTTTTTATTGCTTGCTCCTCTCTCCATTTTTCAATCTTAATTGGATCACCTGAAAGGAGTATTTTTGGGACCTCCCACTCATTGTATTTTGAAGGTCTTGTGTATATGGGAGGGGCAAGCATATTGTCTTGAAATGAATCGCTTAAAGCGGATGTTTCGTCAGATATTACCCCTGGTATTAATCTTATTATTGAATCTGAGAGTATCCATGCAGCCATTTCTCCTCCTGTTATAACATAATCACCTATTGATATTTCTTTTGTTATTATGTTTTCTCTAATTCTATGATCTATACCTTTATAATGTCCACACAATAATATTAGGTTTTTATCTAGTGATAGTTTATTGCAGTGTGACTGCTTAAGTTGTTCTCCATCAGGAGTGAGATATATGATTTCATCATATGTTCTCTCATTTTCTAGTTTTTTAATACAATCATAGATAGGTTGAATATTCATGACCATTCCAGATCCACCACCAAATTGATAATCATCCACACTCTTTTGCTTGTTTATGGAGTAATCTCTTAAATTGTGGATATTAATATTTACTATTTTTTTTTCTTGTGCTCTTTTAATTATTGAGTAGTTAAAAATATTTTTAAATAGTTCAGGAAAAATAGTAATGATGTCAATTCGCATTTTACAAAACTACAAAATCAAAAAACATAAACAATAACAATTTTTGACTTTAAAACAACATGACATAATGACAATTATACTATTTATTATATTGATAATCAGAGTTTTAAGAGTTGTTATATAATTCTTTAATAAATATAAATATTAATGATGTTAATTATTTAATTATTCATTTAAATTTAAATTAATCTTTATAAATTATATATAAATAAATGTCTTAAAATACTTAAATTTGTATAAGAATGAGTAATGAAATTAAAATTCTCGATAGGGTACAGGTTACTCAAAAAATCTTAAGATTAGCATGGGATATCTATGAAAATAATTTTGATGAGAAAGAACTTGTTCTGGTTGGTATTGGGGAGAAAGGAATGATTATTGCTCAAGAACTATTAACGAATCTTTGTCAAATATCTTCAATATCACCAATTTTAACACGTCTTGATATAAATATTGATATCTCTACTGATTCTAAAATGGATCTTTTAGAAGATGAGTTTAAAGATAAAGTTATTATTCTATGTGATGATGTACTTCATTCTGGAAAGACTCTAATTTATGCATCTAAGGTTTTCTTAACTACATCAATTAAAAAAATGTCTGTTCTTGTTCTCATTGATAGAAATCATAATTCATATCCCATAAAAGCTAATTATGTTGGTCTTTCTCTTTCCACAACACTTAAGGAATATATTAAGGTAATTTTATCAGGAGACAATCAAGGAGTTTATTTGTCTTAATATTATATCCTTCTTAAGATTATTACATAAAATATTGTGCTTGCTCTTGTTATAATGTTTCTTCCTTTCAAATAATAAGTCTTTAATGTAAATTTTAAACTCATTTTCTTTTTTATTTAATAATGGCCTTATATCATCATTTTTTAATCTTTGATATAATGTATCTATATCATAATTTAGATAGATAGTTATTCCTGAATCATTGAGGTTTTCTATAAGATTATTATAGCACGGTAATCCTCCTCCAGTAGATATAATAGTATTTTTTAGTTTAGAAATATCTTTAATAAGTTTAGCTTCTTCATTTCTAAAGAATAATTCACCTTTAATTCTAAAAATATCTTTGATTGACATTAAATTTCTTTTCTCAATCTCGTTATCTGTGTCAATAAAATTCAAATTTAGCGATGATGATAATTTTTTTCCAATAGTGGTTTTTCCACTTCCCATAAAACCTATAAGATATATATTTTTCATTATTAAATATAAAATTAATCGATCCAAATATAAATTAATTAATTTGTTAAAAATATGTTTATAAAAATTCCTTTAATTAAGAAAAGTAATATATTTGCAGCCGATTTATTTGACCTGGTAGCTCAGCTGGTAGAGCATCTCCCTTTTAA
>JABGXK010000101.1 GCA_018675825.1 Flavobacteriales bacterium
ATAGTTTCAAAAGTGTATGTTGGAGTCCAACCTAGTTCCTTTTCCATTTTACTACAATCTCCTTTTAAATGTTTTAACTCTTCTGACCTATAAAATCTTTTATCAATAGTCACATATTTTTTCCAATCTAAATCTAAATTTGTGAAAACATATTTAACTAAGTCTTTAACTGTGTGTGATACACCTGTTGAGCATACGAAATCATTGGGGGAATCTTGTTGTAGCATTAACCACATTACCCCCACATAGTCTTTGGCGTGACCCCAATCTCTACTTGCATCTAAATTTCCTAATTTTAATTCATTAGATAAACCTAATTTTATTTTTACTGCTTCTTTTGCTACTTTATTAGTTACAAAATTAGTCCCTCTTCGAGGTGATTCATGGTTAAATAAAATCCCATTCGAAATAAACATATCATATGCATTTCTATAATTTCGACAAATATTATGAGCATACACTTTAGCACACCCATAAGGACTAACCGGATTCATAGGTGTTGTTTCTCTTTGAAAACCATCATCGTCAATATTATTACCAAACATTTCTGAACTACTTGCTTGGTACATTTTAGTTTCTTGACACGTTAATCGTATAGCTTCTAATAAATTTAATGTACCTATAGCAATTGATTGTGTTGTGTATATAGGCATATCAAAACTAATTCTTACATGTGATTGTGCTGCTAAATTATATATTTCATCTGGTTGGCATAATTGTAGTACTCGTATTAATGAAGACATATCCAACATATCAGCATATTCTAATTTTATTTTAGAAAATATATCATCAGATAATCTTGATGTTTGGTTTTCTGCTACTGAATTACGTTTTAAAATACCCCACACTTCATATCCTTTACTTAATAGTAATTCTGCTAGGTAACTACCATCTTGTCCATTAATCCCTGTTATTAGTGCCTTTTTCATATTACCTTGTTTGTAAGTATGGATCAACAAATCTTTCTGCTGATGTATCTTTGATTATATTTGTTATTTTTAATATGTCTTCCTTTGATAAATCAGGATGGTTAGGTACATAAAACCCATATTTATCTATTTGTGATACATTAGGTAATTCTTTTCTACCATATTTTTTAACGTAAAATGGTTGAGTTCCCATTGAACCACAAATCATAGGTCTTACTTCTATATTTTCCTTTTGTAACCTTTCAACCATAGCATCTCTGTATTCGTGGATTATTGGGTATGCAAAATTGGAGGTAAATCCCCTTTCTTGTATCATAGGTGATATTCCTGATAGTTCTTCCTGATATATTTTAAAATTGTCATTACGTTTTTGACATATTTCGTCTAGTTTATCTATTTGGCCCAGCCCAATAAAAGCTTGTAAATCTGTTGATCGTAAATTAAAACCTGAATGGTAAAAAGTATATAATGCATCAAAATCAGATGTTTTCCATTTGTTTCTTAATTGTTTGCTATATTTGGGGCTTGCATCTCTATCCCAACCATGACTTCTAATTGATTTTAGTATTTCATACAACTCTTCATCATCTGTTGATACAAATCCTCCTTCAATTGTTGATATATGGTGCCCGAAGTATGTTGAAAAACTGGACATTAATCCAAAGGTCCCCAATTTTTTACCTCCCCATTTTGATCCCATACTTTCACAGGTATCCTCTAAAAGAATTACATTATATTTGTCACAAAGAGCTTTTATTAATCCCATTTTAGGTACTAATCCTAATACCGATACTAATAATAAAACTTCAGGTTTAGTTTCTTTAAATATAGTTTCTAAATGATTTAAATCTACTGATAAATCTTCTAAATTAGAATCACAAAGTATAGGGGTCATTCCTAATTGGATTACAGGAGCTAAATCTGTTGCCCATGCTACTGATGGAACTACTATTTTTGCATCTCTTGTTATTCTACCTGCTTCTACTAAGGCCCATAACATTAAAAGATTTGCAGATGACCCTGAATTACAAAATACAGTGTTTTTAGTGCCTAACCATTTTGACCATTTTTCTTCTAATTGAGTAGTTAATTCTCCTTTTGTAAGTCTAGGGTATGTACCTAACCACTCTATAAGTTTATCTATATCAGAATTATTTATTGTATCGTTAACTAATTTTATCATATACCTTTTTTACTCCTTCTTTAAATTTAACAAATTCAAAATTAGGGATTATTTTTTTCATTTTATTAGAACTAACGTCTTTTCTAAATTGTCCATCTAATTCAGGGCTAGAATATTTTATTTTTAAGTTTTTATTTAAAATATTTAATGAAATATTGGCCATTTCGTTTATAGATAAATTTTCTGGAGTAGCCACATTAAAACTATCAGTAATATCATTATCTATAACTTTTTTTATTACTTTAGCTAAATCGCCTGCGTACATAAATTGTCTTAATGGTTTACCTGTGCCTAATAAGTTTAATGTTTGTTCTGATGATTTAATTTTTTTAAGTAATGCCGTTATAAAATGCATTTTTTTATCTTTATTAAAATTATCATGTTCACTGTATAAATTGCAAGGTATTAAGTAATTATATTTTGTATTATATTGTTTATTATGAGCATCTATTTGTACAGCCATACACCTTTTTGCATAACCATAACTAAAATTAGTCTTTGCAGGGGGGCCTAAAAACATATCCTCTTCTTTCATAGGATAATTTTCTACAACATCAGGATAAATACATGTACTTAAGATGCCTGTAAATCTTTTAATGTTAAATTGTTTGCTAGCTTTTAATATATGGGTGTTTATTAAAATATTATCTTCAAAATATTCTGCAGGTTTAGCTATATTGTCTTGAATGCCCCCTACTTTGGCTGCTAAATGAATTATATGGTCTGGTTTATTTAGAAACATCATATATTCAGTTTCTTTCCAGGATGTTAAATTACATTCTTTACTTCCTATATATGTTGCATTAGGTAATATTTCTTGAAGGTGTTTACCCACCATTCCATTACCCCCCGTTACTAATATTTTATTCATTTTCCGTTTGGTTGCTAATATAATCTTCTAAGTTTCTAGTAGGAATCCATCCTAATACCTTTTTAGCTTTTGAATAATCACATAAAGTAGTAGGATATTCACCTTTTCGAGCAGGAATATATCTTTTTTCAGTATCATATAAATTTACAATTTCATTAATTGAAAAATTTTTTCCCCTTCCTAACTCAAATATTTCAGCTTTAAATAATTTATTGTGGAATCCATGATTTTTACCACCAAACCTATTAAAGGTAGGTGCGCATTTATATAAACCATCTACAATATCCTCTACA
>JABGXK010000102.1 GCA_018675825.1 Flavobacteriales bacterium
ATAGTTATGTACCCTACTTAGTATTATCTAATGACTGAATTAAATACAATAGATAATCCTTATGTTGTCTTGTTTGTAAATTACCAATGGAATTATCAAGATTATCTTTTAACCAGTTAAGATTATAGAATGCAGATGTTTTAGCGAAATTATCATAACTAGATTTAGAATTAACAATAGATAATAGTCTATTTACATACGAAACTTGTAAATTTTGTCTTACAGTTGAAATATTCTTATCCATATCACTTTCAAATATAGAATTTCTTAAATCAATCATATAATATGGTAATTTATAGTTATTTCCATATAAGCTAGAATTAGATATTCTTAAAAGAACTTTAGAGTTAAGTAAATGATTCAAAAGATAATTTTGGTACCTTAAGATTCTCTGATGAATAGTTGGATCAGTAGAAACATTGAAACCTCTCCTCTGTTTTTGTAAATATGGAAATAAATCATCTTGCAGAAGTATTTTATTACTAAATCCATATTTTGCTATAATATCCATGGCTTTTTTTTGTGTTTCCTTGTCAACACTTTCAAATGGTTTATTATCAGTATTTTGATCCGTATGTGATAAATCTATATATACACCACCAATTTGTCTTGTAACAATATTTAAAGCTTGATAATAAGAATAAACCAAATTAATATATGATCTATATAATTCTTCGTAAGTATCATTATTTGAAGTGTATTTTGTTTTAAGGTCTTTTAAAATATCTGTAACCATATTAATCTTATCAACTGAATGGTCTAATTGATTACTAGATAAATCATAAATCATAGCATTTGGATCAGAACCTTTTCCTGGCGATCTCATATCAAGTGCATCATTAGCAAATGCCAACTCTTTTTCAGTTGACCTAGAAAGAATTTTTGAAATGCCTTCTTCTTCATTTTCACTAAATTGAGAATATCCAAATTTAATAGCCCATACATCATAAAACCCTGGCTTTATATCAAAAAACAATGCTTGTTCTTCTGGGTTTTTATTAATATTAATTGCAGGATAATCCATCACTGAAGATGTTACACCTTTTTCATTAACAATATCCTTATTATTTAATTCATCAGTACTTAATAATGCACTGGCTTTAAAATTATGATTTAAGCCTAATGTATGTCCTACTTCATGAAGAACTAGTCGATAAAGTGATTGTTTAACCAATTCTTTTTCCATTTCTTCTCCAAGATTCATGTTTTTTATATAGCTTAATCCGAGGGAATTCTCAATCTGCTGAAATTGAGTTGCAGTACAACAGTTTATATCTTCATTATTATTATCATTAAATAAATTATCTGCAACAATTCTATTAGTTATATATGACCATTCTAGCATAATATCTGCACCTAAAATTTCTCCAGTTCGTGGATTAACAAAAGATGGGCCATATCCTCCCCAAGGTGGATTAGGAGATGATGTCCATCTTAAGACATTATATCTTATATCTCCAGCATCCCATTCTGCTGTATCAGGTTGAATTTTTACTTGAATAGCATTTAGAAAACCAGCCTCTTTAAATGCAATATTCCATCTTTCAACGCCTTCTTTAATAATATCTCTAAACTCTAACGGAGTTGTGTTTTCTATCCAATAGACAATTGGTTTAATTGGTTCAGAAAATTCTTTACTAGAATCATTTTTTTCTAATCTCCATCTATTAATAAAATCTCTATAATTCACTTGATCTAAACTAGTCATATGATTAGATTTAGTAGTAAAAAATCCAACTCTCGTATCATCTTTTCTAGGAAGATAATTTTCATCAGGCATTTTTACTAAACTATGCTGAACTAATACTGAAACATTTCTAGAATCAGTTATTGCTTCTCCTCCCCTTTTAGACGGATACTTACTTTCGTAGTAATAATTAACTATAACATCAGTATTTTCTGGGTAATTTCTTATTTTATTATATCTTGTTTTACTCTTACTTAAATTTCCTAATTTAAATCCTTTATATCCACCTGGATATGAATATTTTACCTGTTGTAATGATTCATTTAAAAATATATTATCAGCATTGATTAAGAATCTAGTTTTACCATCATTTTTTGCAATAATTTCTTCAGAAATAATCAATGGAGTATTGATATTAGTATTTGAAGCTTTAGATAATTGGCTCTTTTCATCAAAAAAATACTTGGTATTATTTATCGTAAAATCAATCTTATTGTAAAACTTACTTATTTTAATAATCTTTGAACCCCTATACCTGCCTTTTACAGCACCTGCATCTGTAACTCCATTCTCAAAGTAGCTGAAATAAATAAATTCATTATCTAAATGAGATGTGTCTATTTCAATATATGATTTGCCATCTTTTTTACTTTGGTATATTTTAAATAAACCATCGTAGATAGTACAGTCTTTTGTTTTTGATTGAATATCATTAGTTTTCTTTACATCCTTTTTAGATTCTGATTTATTATTGGCTTGTTGTTTAAAAACAGAGTATTGAGCAAAAATACTTGAATTATTAATAATAATAAATAGAATTAAAATTAATAGTTTTTTCATAAATTTTTTTTTAATATTAGTTTTTTGTTTTCTCTAAAATTTTCTTGACTTCATCTGATTTTTTGTAATCACCCTTCATATAATAAAGTTGTTTTAAAGACAATAATGTGTTTTTATCTTTAGGATTTAAAAGATGTGCTTCCTCTAAATATGGTAAGCCTTTATTAAAATAAACATCTGCCTGTTTTTTTAATGATTTATATTTTTTATCATCACTTGTAGAATTCGCAGAATTATTTAATTCTACTGCTTTATTAAAAAATAAAGCTCCTAGATTATAATTACTGCCAAATGATGAAGGGTCTAATTCAATTGATTTTAAATAGTCGCTTTCTGCGTTTTCTACTTGTCCTTGTTGATCATAAATTGTCCCTCTATTAAAATAAAGCAAACTATTTTCAGTATCAAGTTCAATAGCTTCTCCCAATTTTTTCAATAACTCACTTGTTCTTCCTAATTCAATATATAGATTAAGTTCTGTGTTTATTAATGACTGGTCATCTTCAAACATCTCTCTTCCTAGAGATAAGTATTTAATTGTTTCTTCAATATTATTTTCTCTTTTATATATATCACTAATATGAATATAAATAGCTGGTTCATTAAAGTTTATATCAATAAGATTTTGTAGTAATTCTTTTGATTTTACATCATCTTTCATCTTATTTGATGAGAAAAAAGAATTATAAAGAATAGTTTCTTTAGTTATATTACCTCTTTTAAGCTGATCTTCTTCATCATATGGTACTATTTCAAATATTTTATCATAATAAGCAAGAGAGGTCTTATAATCACCTTCATTATACTTATCTATAGCTACATTGAATAATTTATATCCACATTGTATTAATCCAGCTAGAATATCTTCTTTAGAAGTCCATTTTTTAACAATAATTCTATCCTTCTTTCCTTTTTGCAAACATTTAATATGAGCATCTGTAGCTTTAATAATTGCTAAATTGTCTAATTCAGGTTTTTTTAGGGCAATTTCTAAATAAATAGGAGCTCTATAATTCCACATTTTCGGATCATTTGCCGTACTTTCAGTATTATATGCTTCATCAATATATTGCATTGCTTCACTCAAAATAACTCCAACCTCATCACCTGTAGCTTTTTTTGCATTTCTTAAAGCAATTGATGCATTTACAATATTATGTTTTTGAGCAACTGCAACAGTAGATATTATAAAACTAAGTATTAATAAGATATTTTTCATTCTAATATTTGATTTCGTTAATTTTAAAATTAAATTTCATTCCATCTTTATTTGATGATAGGTTTTCTAACTTCTTTTTAATTAGATATTTATTACCAACAATAACAATTGCCATTTCGCTAGTCTTAATTTTTGAGGAAGCAAGAGAATTAATTTCATTTAATGAGATAGAATTAAGTATATCAGCTTGTTTATCAATATAAGATCCATCAAGATCATAAGTTAAAATTCTATTTAAGAAACCAAGCTTTTGGTTAGGAGTTTCATATTTTAATGAAGCAGAATTTAAAAAAGAATTTTTTGTTGATGATAATTCATCTTTGGTTAATCCTTTATTAGTATAATTATCTAAAATATTAAATACTTCAGTTAGAGCACTATCTGTAACTTCTGTTTTTACGCTTGTTTGAATTCCAAATAATCCTGTATTTTTATTTCCTTGAAAAAATG
>JABGXK010000103.1 GCA_018675825.1 Flavobacteriales bacterium
CATAGCGCATTGCGCAGTAGCCTGTTTAATATAGAAAAAGAGGCAGAGTGTAATGATGGTAAATTTTTTTACCATTTCCTTTTGGTCTTTGGTGGTCTATGGTATTCCGCCATTAATACTTTAACATCCTTTATTAAATCTTTTATCTGAGCCTCGTTTGTTCCGTCATATACCCCTACTACATTTCCACTCTTGTCAGTTCCAGATCTTACTCTACCTTCTTTATCAATCAACACAAAGTATTCTGAATGAAGAAAACCCCCAGGAGCTAATGAGTCAGGGCTGACATTAACAAAATATGATTTAGCAATATTATAAATATCTTCTTTTTCACCAGTTACGAAATCCCAATTCTCTAAATCTATAAAAACATTCTTTTGCCTCATCTCTTCAATATATTGTAGAAATCTATCTGGAGTATCATTTTTAGGATCAACTGTATAAGATAAGAATTTAACTTTTTGGCTTTTTACTTCTTTACTTAATGTCTTTTGTACATAAGCCATATTTTTTGTCATTATTGGACATATAGATGGGCAATTTGTAAAGAAGAAATCTGCAATATAAATATTACCATTCATGCTATTATTATTAACCATATCTCCATATTGATTAACAAATGAAAAATCTGCAATAGTATGATCCTTATTAGTGAGAGGATCCTTTTCCCCAACTATATCTAGTTTTATAAAATTATTAGAACCTGTTGTTATAATCTTATAAATACCTAAAGGTAAGGCTAAAATAATAAGTAATATAAAAACACTTGTCACGCTAGTAATAGGAATACCAAGAAAAGCTTTTGTTTTTTCTTCCACCTTTACAACATTAAAGCATTAAAAGCGTGAGTACCCTCTATTAAGACGATAAAGAGTAAATAAGGAACTAAAACAAATGCTGGAATTAGAATAGTCCATTTTAACGAATTTTCTTCAAAACCTAAATGCATAAAAACAAGTACAATATATCCTGCCTTAATTAAAGTAAGAATAATAAATACATGATTTAACAATTTAGTACCTAAGAACTGAGTGTTTACTAAAAAATCTGGCTTTATTATACCCAATGCTACTTCAAAAGTAGTTAGTCCTAATAAAATCCAAAAGACCTTCCAGATCCACCAATTGCCACTATTTTTTTCGTTGGACATAATTAATAAGTTAAATTAAACTAAGTAAAAGAATGTAAATACAAAAACCCACACTAAATCTACAAAGTGCCAATACAAACCAATCTTTTCTACCATCTCATAATGACCCCTTTTCTCATATGTTCCCTTAATAGTATTTATTAAAAGAATAATAAGTAAAACCACACCACTAAAAACATGAAACCCATGAAATCCCGTTATAAAGAAGAAGTAGTCGGCAAATAAAACATGTCCATACTCATTTTTTTTAAGATCTGCTCCAAGTAAAACCTTAGAGGCATGTTGATCTAAATATAAGACAGACTCAGAGTGGTTTTTAAATGTTTTATTAGATAATCTAAGTCCTAATTCTTTTTCAAAACTGAATTTTTCTTTAAAATCTTCAATAGCAAACTCATGGTGTGCGCCATCATGAGATTTCGCGCCCATAATATCATATATAGAATAAATTGATCCATCTTTTACTACATGAACAATCTCAGAAGAACCACTCTCATTTGCGTATTTCATTTCAATAGCACCTGAATCACCATGAATAAAGTGACCCCATTCCCATGCTTGTGAAGATAGAAACATTATGCCTCCAATGATGGTGAAGGACAGCCAAAGTATAACTTTATTTTTTTGCATTTTATGACCATAATTAACAGCTAAAACCATTGTAACAGAACTCATAATAAGAATAAATGTCATTAAAGCAACAAATAAAAGAGGATGATCACCATGAAGAAATGGAAAATGTGTAAAAACATCTTCAGGTACTGGCCAGATATCTTTAAACTTGAATCTACTAAAACCATAACCAGCTAAAAAAGCAGAAAAAGTTAAAGTATCTGTTATAAGAAAAAACCACATCATTAACTTACCATAGCTTGCTTTATACGGAACATCACCTCCTTTCCAAGCTGGAGAATTTATGTCATTCTGAATTAATGAATCTGCCATAATTTTTAATTTCTTTTTACAAAAATAATTCTTTTGTCATGTATTAATAAATAATTTAAATGCTTTATAAAAATTTTAAAAATAAAAACAACAAAACCCATAAAATAGTTAAAAAGTGCCAATACATTGATATTAATTTAAGACTTAAATAACTATCAATTGTATAGAGTCTCAATTTAGCATTTACTGTAGCAAATATTAAAGCAATAATCCCTCCAAATAAATGTGCTAAATGAGCTAATGTTAAAACATATAAAAAAGAACCAGCTGCATTACTTCCTTCTCCTGTTAAGAAAACACCTTGAGATATTAATTGCTCCCAACCCTTAAATTGAATAAATGAAAAAATTAATCCTAAAATTAATACACTACAAACTAAACCAAATACTGAATTATTATTTTTAAGTCTACGTTTGACAAAAAATAACAAAAAACTACTTAGAACAATTACAATGGTGCTTACTAAAAACCAGTCTGGAAGAATAAAATCCATCCAATTACGGTTTACATCAGCTTTTCGAACAATGTAAGCAGATGTAAGCCCTGCAAAAAACATTGATATAGATACCATACCTAGAAAAAGCATTGACTTAAGCGCAATATTTACTGATCTCTTATCCTCTGTGTTTAAAAATTTATCCAAATCTTCTCTTTTTACAGTTTTCACATTCATTGTTAATGTTCTTTTTCACCATCTCTTAATGGAACGTTCTGCGGAACAAAATCATCTTCCATTCCTGGCTTAGAATAGTCATAAGCCCATCTTTTAACAACAGGTAGATCTCCAGGCCAATTACCATGTATTCTTTCAATTGGCGTAGTCCATTCTAAGGTGTTAGATTTCCAAGGGTTTTTTGAAGCCTTTGTTCCTTTAAAGATACTATAGACAAAATTAAAAATAAAGACTGCTTGAAATATAGCCCCAGCTAAAGCAAAAAACGTAATTATCTCGTTTATATCACTTAATCCATCAAACATAGGGAAATTGGTATTAGTGTAATATCTTCTAGGTAGACCAGCGAGCCCTAAAAAATGCATAGGGAAAAAAACACCATATGCACATATAAAGGTTCCCCAAAAATGTAGATAACCTAAGTTTTTATTCATCATCTTACCATACATTTTAGGAAACCAGTGATATACCCCGGCAAACATTCCATAAATAGCAGAAAGTCCCATTACAATATGGAAATGTCCAACAACAAAATAAGTATCATGTACATTGATATCTAAGGCGCTATCTCCTAAGATTAAACC
This sequence comes from Flavobacteriales bacterium, assembly GCA_018675825.1. Classification (GTDB taxonomy): domain Bacteria; phylum Bacteroidota; class Bacteroidia; order Flavobacteriales; family BACL11. Next base: position 3,353 of record JABGXK010000103.1, read on the forward strand.
TGTCAATCCTCCTGTAATAAATGCAGATACAGTTCCTATGGCAAACAACATTGCTGGAGTAAAACGAATATTGGCTCGCCAAAGAGTGGCTAAATAATTAAAAACTTTAACAGCTGATGGAATTGCAATAAGTAATGTTGTGAATGTAAATACTGATCCTAGAAAAGGATTCATTCCAGTCATAAACATATGATGTCCCCAAACAATGAAAGACAAAAAAGCAATTAATAATAATGCTCCAACCATTGCTTTATAACCAAAGATTGGTTTTCTAGAATTCACAGCAATAACCTCAGATACTATTCCAAGAGCTGGAAGGAGAATAATATAAACCTCGGGGTGTCCTAGAAACCAGAAAAGATGCTCAAATAATATTGGGCTTCCGCCAGCATGATGAAGAGCTTCTCCATTTATTATAATATCAGAAAGATAAAAACTAGTTCCAAAAGATCTATCAAAAAGAAGTAAAAGACCACAAGATAGCAACACAGGAAATGATAAGACTCCTAAAATAGCTGTTATTAATAATGCCCAAACAGTTAAGGGTAGCCTTTGCATAGACATTCCTTTTGTTCTTAGATTAAGAATTGTAACTATGTAATTCAACCCCCCTAAAAGAGAACCAACAACAAATAAAGTTATACTTAATAACCATAACGTCATACCTGTTCCAGATCCTGGAATCGCCTGTGGTAATGCACTAAGCGGTGGATATATTGTCCATCCCCCAGCAGCGGGTCCTGATTCAACAAATAGTGATGAAAGTAAAACTACAGTAGCTATAAAGAAGAACCAATAAGAGAGCATATTAATAAAACCCGAAGCCATATCTCTTGCTCCAATTTGTAGAGGAATAAGAAAATTAGCAAAAGTTCCAGAAAGTCCTGCTGTTAGAACCCAAAAAACTAAAATGGTTCCATGCATTGTTACTAGAGCTAGATATTTATCTGGATTTAAGCCCCCCGCTTCATTTAACCATCCTCCAGGAAGTAAATTATACAAGACTGAAGCCTCCCCGGGATTAGCTAATTGAACTCTAAAAATAGCGGACATTAGCATACCGACAATAGCCATAAACATACCAGTAATTAGGAATTGTTTAGCAATCATTTTATGATCAGTACAAAAAATATATTTTGTTATAAAAGTTTCTTTATGATGATGGTCCGACATTATATTTTTATTTTAATGTTAGTGTATTTTGTAAGGTTTTCTGTGAGCTTATCCATTTGTTATAGTCCTCTTCACTCTCAATTATAAATTTCATTTGCATGTTAAAATGAGCAGAGCCACAAATCTTATTACAAAGTAATACATACTCAAAATCATCACCTTCTGACTCTTTCATCTGGGCTGTTGTTTTTGTCGGTGTAAAAGCAAACTGAGTTGAAAGACCTGGAACACAGTTCATTTGAACTCTAAAATGTGGTAAAAAAGCAGAATGTATAACATCTCTAGATCTAAACATTAGTAAAACCGGTTTATTAACTGGCAAATGCACTTCCTTAACAACCATATCGTCTGAGGAATTCTTATCTAGCATATCTACTCCTAAAACGTTTTTACCCTTAACCAACCTATAATTTGATTTACCTAGAACCTTATCTAAACCAGAATATCTAGCGGTCCAATCAAATTGTTTAGAATAGATCTCAATGACAGTGGCATCTGAAAAATTAGTATTCATTGCTCTGTCCCATGTTTTTAATCCATAAACAATTAATACCGTTAAAATAATAGTTGGAACTACAGTCCAAATAATTTCAAGTTTATTGTTATGAGAGAAAAAATATGCAGTATTTCCTTTCTTGCCTCTGTATTTGTAAGCAAAGAAGAATAACATTGGAGTAAGAATAAAAAATACAACTAAAATTAATGTCATAGAGACTTTCATTAGAGAGTCTATTTCAGCACCATGAATGGAGCTTGCCGGAGGCAGTAATAAATGATCCCATGTTACCATTTGCCAAACAACAAAACCCATAAACAAAGGAATTGTTAATAAAAAAAGTATTCCATTTTTCTTATTATCATCATCTGTTACAGCATTTGTATCTTTATCTGTTATCTCCGAAAGTAATTCATTAACTCTTACTAATTGAACCAATGCAGCAATGGTTAGTATAACAACTAGGGCAATTAATATATTTGTCATTTTTTAATTTTTACGAGGGCAAAAGTAAGTATTTATAATAGGTATTTAACTATAATATTGCTAGTTTTTTAATAATTATATTGATTATTTATTATAATTTGAAATTACTAGATATTATTAATTATCATCAAGACACCATTCAGCAAATGAATTAGCAGTTTCAGACAAGACAACTTTATATAATTCAATATTTTCTGGTAATTGATCTTTAATCATACTTACGAAATCACTAACTAAATTTTCTGAAGTTGGTTGATAAGGAAGAAAAAAAACTTTTTCAAATGCTGAAAGATCAATATCAGCATGCGGACTATTTGCATTTAATACTAAAGAATGGTCGTACTTATCTATAATAGAGGGTTTAACAAGTTTCATTAACAGACTGAAATCTAATACCATCCCATCTTTCTTGTGTCCAGATTCCTCAAGTATATTACCTCTTAATGTGACCCATAGCTTATAGGAATGGCCATGAATATTTTTACATAACCCATCGTAACCATGAAGCGCATGTGCCATTTCCATTTTAAATTGTTTTGTTATTCTAATTTTTTTCATGTATTTTCTATTTTAAATTTAATTTTACTTTTTTATGACTATAATATATCTTCTTGTTTTCGACACCTTGCCTTAAATTTTTTCTTTTCTCTTCTGGCATATTAG
>JABGXK010000104.1 GCA_018675825.1 Flavobacteriales bacterium
AGCTGCAAAAAATTTATTTAGACCTGAACTAAAAGAGGCTTTCAAAGAAATGATTGAAAGAGGTTGGATGAGCTTAAGTTCTCCAATTTGGGCAAACATGGGTACTGAAAGAGGATTACCTATTTCTTGTTTTAATGTTCATGTTCCTGATAGAATAGAAGATATTACTCACAAATTAGGTGAAGTAATTATGCAAACCAAGATAGGAGGGGGTACCTCAGGTTATTTTGGTGCAATGAGAGAAAGAGGTAGTGCAGTAAAAGATAATGGAAAGAGTAGTGGTGCTGTAAGCTTTATGAAGCTTTTTGATACTACGATGGATACAATTTCTCAAGGTGGAGTTAGAAGAGGAGCATTTGCTGCATATTTAGATATTGATCACCCTGATATTGAAGAATTTATGTCAATTAAAAGTATTGGAAGTCCAATACAAAATTTATTCTATGCAGTTTGTGTTCCAGATTACTGGCTAAATGAGATGATTGAAGGTGATATGGAAAAAAGAAAAATATGGGCAAAAGTTTTAGAAAACAGACAACAGAAAGGTCTTCCATATATATTTTTTACTGATAATATTAATAGAAATAAACCTCAAGTATATAAAGATAAAGCAATGATGATTAATGCTAGTAATCTTTGTTCTGAAATTGTTCTTCCTTCTAGTAAAGATGAATCATTTATATGTTGCCTTTCATCACTTAATTTAGAGATGTATGATGAATGGAAAGACACGGAAACAGTTAAACTAGCAACATTCTTCCTAGATGCTGTATTAGAGGAGTTTATTAAAAAAACAGAAGGAAACTACTATCTAGAAAATGCACATAGATTTGCAAAAAGACACAGAGCTCTAGGATTAGGGGTACTTGGTTGGCATTCATACCTACAAAGAAATATGATTCCTTTTGAAGGTATGGAAGCAAAACAATTAACTACTACCATATTTAAAGATATTCAAGAAAAATCTGAGAAAGCAACAATTGAATTAGCTAGAATATATGGTGAGCCTGAGGTTTTGGAAGGTTACGGAAGAAGAAATACAACACTATTAGCTATTGCACCAACAACTTCATCATCTGCTATTTTAGGTCAAGCATCTCCAGGAATAGAGCCTATATATAGTAATTATTATAAGGCTGGACTTGCTAAAGGTAATTTCATGAGAAAGAATAAATATCTTGAAATATTGCTAAAAGAAAAAGATCTTGATAATGAAGAAACATGGAGAAGCATAATGTTAAATAATGGAAGTGTAAATCATTTAAAAGAATTATCAGAAAATGAAAAAAATGTTTTCAAAACTTTTAAAGAGATAAGTCAACTTGAAATTATTCAACAAGCTTCAATAAGACAAAAATATATTGATCAAGCACAGAGTTTAAATTTAAATATACCAGCAGATTTACCTGTTAAAGAAGTTAATAATTTAATTTTAGAGGCCTGGAAACTAGGAGTGAAGACCCTTTACTATCAAAGAAGTCAAAGTGTTTCAAAAGAAATGGTTACTAATCTTGTTTCTTGTAGTAGTTGCGAGGGTTAAATAAGATTATATATATCAGAATACTTCTTAGTTACATATTCCAAAAAGTATTTAAAATTCAGCTCTTCCCCAGTAATTCTTTCACAAAGTACTTTTGCATCATATCGTTCACCATGTTTATGAACTTTGTTTCTTAACCAATATAGTAATTCAACAAAATCTCCATTACCAATCTTTGTTTCTATATTATCTATTTCGGTTGAAGCTTTATGAAAAAATTGAGCTGCATAGAAACTACCAATAGTATATGTGGGAAAATAACCAAAGCTACCATGAGACCAATGGATATCTTGTAAAACTCCCTCTGAGTCATTAGGAACTTTAATGCCTAAATAATCAAAGTATTTTTTGTTCCAAATTGTAGGAAGGTCCTTAACATTAATACTCCCTTCAATTAATCCTTTTTCAATTTCATATCTAATAAGAACATGTAAATGATAAGTAAGCTCATCAGCATTTGTTCTTATTAATGAAGGTTTAACGTTATTAGTTGCTTCATAAAATTTATAATAATCGATATTTCTTAATTTCTCAGGAAATAAAGACTTTAAGCTTGAAAAGTTATTCTTCCAATATTCTAAGCTTCTTCCAACATGATTTTCCCATAACCTTGATTGAGACTCATGAATTCCTAATGAAACCGAATTACCTAAAGGAGTTCCATAATTTTCAGTTAAAATTCCTTGCTCATAAAGTGCATGACCACCTTCATGAATACAACTCCATATCATTTCTGAAAGATTATTTTCATCAATTCTTGTTGTTACTCTAGCATCCTGTGGAGAAAAATGTGATGAAAAGGGGTGAGCAGAAATATCTTGTCTTCCAGAATCAAAATCATAACCCATTTGTTTTAATAATTTAATACCAAAATCCCATTGCTTGTTATAGTCATATGATTGATAAAAGAAAGATTCATCTACATGATTATTTTCAGCTATTCTTTTTATAAAAGGAACTAATTTATCTTTTAT
>JABGXK010000105.1 GCA_018675825.1 Flavobacteriales bacterium
ATTAATTGCTATAATAATATACCATCTTATATTGTTAAAGAAAATCAGGTTTTGATTTCAATTTCAGATAATGATTTATCTTTTATAATAGAGAAACATTTAAGCTGGATCTTTTCTTTATTATCAAAATATAATATAAGATTAAACTTAATGCAAAACTCAGCTGTCAGTTTTTCTATTTGTATAGATAATGATAAATATAAACTACCCAAATTAATTGATGATTTATCTAAGCGTTTTAGTGTTTATTATAATGATAATTTAACTCTTTATACAATTAGACATTATACTAAATCTTCAATTGATTTTATTACTAATGCAAAAAACATTTTACTTGAGCAAAAAAGCAGAAATACAGTTCAATTTGTTATTTCTTAATTTAGTTAGTTATCTTTGTGATCTTTAAAGAATTCATGAATAATTCACATACATTTCATATTCCAGTAATGGGAACAGCCTTCACTGCAGACACTCCATTAAAAGTTGCTCAATATGGAATTAACTCTGTTATATCTATTGTAGATGACGTTCTGTTAGAGAGGTTAAGAAAGTTATATAGTGAACAGAATGGTTATAATTACACAGAAATTCTTAAATCATCTAAAGACCATAGAGCGGATAGGATAACATCATATCTAAATCTAATAAATGATTTATCATACAGGAAATTTAAAGAATTTACATTATCTACAAAAGAAAGGTTTGAGGATATAAAGAAATACTTCACATTACTTCCTAATAGCTCACATCTAAAAAAAGATTTCTTTGAGTTTACTAAGGATGTCTTTGATTTTGAAGATTTGAAATCATGGTTAATTAGTAATTTGTCTATGGGCAGTATTGATGTTAATATTATGACAAAAGTAGATAAGACTAATTATTTTAATAATAAAGAATTATCAGTTGAGTATAATGATGCTCATTCTGCACTTCGAGGATATGCTAAAAGTAATTTAGAATCTTCAGTTATCTTTTCTGCTGGAATGAATCCAAGGTTGTATGGATATATTGGAAAATTTGATGATTTTTACCCTAATAAAAATGGGTATATTAAAAAGAAAATTGTTTTAAAAGTAAGTGATTATAGATCAGCAATTATTCAAGGAAAATTCTTAGCTAAGAAAGGTCTATGGGTTTCTGAATATAGAATTGAATCTGGATTAAATTGTGGTGGTCATGCTTTTGCAACTGATGGATTACTGATGGGTCCCATTTTGTCAGAATTTCGTGATTATAGAGAAGATTTAATTTGTCAAACATATGAAGTTTTAGAAAAGGCTCTTAATGATAACAAACGAATTGTTCCAAATAATACATTAAATGTTAAAATAACTGCTCAGGGCGGTGTTGGTACTGCTAAAGAACAATCATTTCTTCTTGATCATTATAAGTTAGATTCTGTTGGATGGGGTACTCCATTTTTATTAGTGCCTGAGGTTACTACTGTTGATGATGAGACAAGAAAAAAATTATTAAACGCAAAGGAAGATGATTTGTACTTAAGTAATGTATCACCATTAGGCGTTCCCTTTAATAATCTCAGAAATAATTCAAAAGATATAGAAAAGATTCAGAAAATTAATGAGGGTAAACCTGGAAGTTCTTGTCCGAGAAAATTTCTAGCCTTAAGTAATGCCTATGGAACTCAAGGTATATGTACAGCATCCAGAAAATTTCAAAAGATTAAAACTAAAGAAGCTATTAATGATGATTCTATTGATCTAGATAAAGTTGTTGAAAAAACATGTTTATGTATGGGTTTAGCAGCTTCTGCTGTTATTACAAATAATATTCAAGTTAAAGAAAGTCAAACTGTTTCTATTTGTCCTGGACCTAATTTAGCATATTTTTCGAAATATATGAGCCTGAAGGAGATGTCAGATCAAATTTATGGTATGTCAAAAAACATAACAAGGGCTGATAGACCTCATATGTTTTTAAAGGAATTAGATTTATATATTAGTTATTTTAGTGATAAATTAGCAGGGTCTGCTAATAATTTTAGTAAAAAACAAGAGAAATATTTTAAAAAATTTCTTAACAATTTAAATCAAGGTATAGATTATTACTCAGTTCTATTTGAAAATATTAAGTTTAAATTTATGCAAAACAAAGATGTGATTTTAGTAGATTTAGATAATCATAGAAATATTCTTAATAAAATTACTGTAGAGCTAGATAGATTAATTACTGCAAAGACTAGCTAGTTTTTAATTTTTTAATTATCTTTTCACTAATTATTTTTGCAATTTTAATGTCACTTTCTTTGGTCCATCCTGCTATATGAGGAGTCAGAATTGTTTTTTTTGAATCAAATAGATATTTCAAATCTTTCATTTTATTATTTACTACTAAAGATTCGTAAGATATTTTTTCTTGCTCTAGAACATCTAAGCATGCTCCTAATATTTTTTTATTTTTTAGACCTTTAACTAATGAACTTGTTTTTACACACTTCCCTCTTGAGGTGTTAATTAAATAGATTGGTTTCTTAAATTGCCTAATGAAATTATCATTTACTAAATATCTAGTTTCTTTACTCAAAGGAATATGGAGACTAATGAAATCAGCTTCTTTATAAATATTTTGCATATTTGTTTGGTACGGATATGACATTCTGTATTTGTCATATGCCAGTATTTTTACATTGAAACTTTTAAGAAGATTTGCAAATGCCATACCATTATTCCCTAATCCTATGATTCCAAATGTTTTACCTGAAATTTCTGTTCCACGGTTAGCTTCTCTATTCCAGATACCATTTCTGATTTCTGAATCTGAATGGTTTATATTATTTAATAAACTAAGTATCATTGCTAATGCGTGTTCTGCTACTGCTTGCCTATTTCCTGCAGCGGCATTAAAACAGATAATTTTTTTGCTTCTGGCATAATGAATATCTATGTTTTCAGTTCCAGAACCAGCTCGAGCAATAAATTTTAAATTTTTAGCAGCATTTATAAAGTCTTTGTCAATTTTAAATCTACTTCGTATTACAATTCCTTCATATTGATTAATAATTTTAGATATTTCATTTTTTGTTTTATTGTATGCTGTATCACATAATATTTTATTCTTCTCTAATTCATTAAATATTAGTGGATTTACAGTGTCTACAAATAATACCTTCATTAAATAATATTTTTACCAATTATAAAATAGATAAATAAACCTAAAATATCATTGATCGTTGTAATAAATGGTCCTGTAGCTAATGCTGGGTCAATTTTATATTTTTCTAATATTAGTGGAATGAAAGTTCCAAATAACGCTGCAAATATAATAACTGCTAATAATGATATACTTACTGTAATGCTTATAGCCATACTGTAACCAATTAATATAGTCACTAAAAGTATAATCGTTGAGCATATTAAACCATTAAATATTGCTACACCAAGTTCTTTAAATAACTTATTAGAAATATTATTTACTTTGAGATTTTTATTAGCAAGTCCTTGAACAACAATTGCAGCAGATTGTACGCCTACATTTCCTCCCATAGCTGTAATTAATGGAATAAAAAAAGCTAATTCAAATAAATTATTTTTAAGATCAAAAATTCCAATAATCTTTGCCCCTAAGACACCACCTATTAATCCAATTAGTAGCCATGGAAGTCGTGCTTTTGTTATGTTCCATATGTTATCATTAGGAACTACATCTTCACTAATTCCAGAAGCCATTTGATAATCTTTTTCTGCTTCTTCTTTTACAAAATCTAGGATATCATCAATTGTTATTCTTCCTAATAAAATATTTTTTTCGTCAACTACTGGAATAACAATTAAGTCGTATTTATTCATGATATTAGCTAGATCTTCATTGCTTTCATTAGTTTTAACAGATATAATATCTCTATTAGTAATAGATTTAATAGTAGTAGATTTTTCTATAACTAATAGCCTTTTTAACGAAAGAAGTCCTAGTAGCTTGTTACTATCGTTAACTACATATATTGTATGTATATTTTTGATTTTTTCTGCTTGATTACGCATTTCTTTTAGGCATTTTAATGTTGTCCAGTTTTCATTTACTTTGACTAATTCTTTTGCCATTAATGATCCAGCTGAATTTTCAGGATATTTTAACAGATCACTAATATCTTCAGCTTGGACTTTATTTTTTATATGGGATAGTACGTTCTCTTTTTTTTTATCAGGTAGCTCCGCTAATACATCAGCTGCATCATCAGATTCTAAATTATCAATTAGATCTTTAGCTATTTTTTTAGCAGATAATACTGATAATATAGATTCTCTAACATCATCTTCAAGCTCAACAATTATATCAGCTGATTTAGGGTTTTCAAAAACTTTAAACAAAAATTGAGCATTTTTTTCTGATAATTGTTCAATAATATCAGCAATATCTGCAGGATGAACCTCTTGTAGTAATTTAGCTATTGTTATAGTATCTTTATCAATTATTAAAGATTCAAGATTATCTATTAATTTATTGTTGATTTCAAATTTATTCAACATCTTTTGTAATTTTAATAAAATCTTCTACAGATAAGTTTTCTGCTCTCAATTTTAGTAAAGGTATAATATCTGAACTCATTTTCAAATTAAAGCTTTTTAGTGCATTGCGTAATGTTTTACGTCTTTGATTATATGCAGATTTAATAATATGCTTAAATAGTTTTTCATTGCAATCCAGCTTAGCTCTTTTATTTCTTGATAATTTAATTACTGCGGATTTAATTTTTGGAGGAGGTGAAAATGAGATCTCATCTACTGTAAAACAGTACTCTACTTCGTAATATGCCTGTATTAGCACGCTTAATATTCCTCTTTTTTTCCCACTTTTACTAGCAATTCTTTCAGCTACTTCTTTTTGAAACATCCCAACTACTTCATTAACTTTATTTTTATTTTCATATACCTTAAATAGAATTTGTGATGAAATATTGTATGGAAAATTTCCAATAATAGAAAATCTTTTTTTAAAAAAGTGATTCATATTAATGTTTAAAAAATCAGCATGAATGATATTTTTTTTGTTTTCAGGAAACTTTTTTTTTAAATAAATTATTGATTCATAATCAACTTCAACTAGTGATAGGTTTATTTTTTTCTCTATTAGAAAGGATGTTAAGACTCCCATCCCAGGGCCAATTTCTAATACATTAATTTTTTTTTGAATTTTGAGTAGGTCTGTTATTTGATTAGCTATAGTAAGATCATTTAGAAAATGTTGTCCTAAATGTTTTTTAGCCTTAACAGCTTTCATTAATTTCTTTTTAGTCGTTTAAATAATTTTGAAGCAAAAACAAAATCATTTAATTGCTTATTGTTATTTTCGATAAGCTCTTCTTTGCTTCCAGACCAACAGATTTCCCCATTATTAATATACGCAATAGATTGTCCTATTTCCATAACTGAGTTCATATCATGGGTATTGACAATCGTTGTTATATTACTTTCTAGAGTTATTTCCTGAATTAGGTTATCTATTATAATTGCTGTTTTTGGATCTAATCCAGAATTTGGTTCATCGCAAAGAAGGTATTTTGGTTGCATTACAATTGCTCTGGCAATAGAAACTCTTTTAACCATCCCGCCACTTAATTCACTTACAGATAAATGATTGTTATTTTTAAGATTAACTCTTTCTAGACAATCATTAACTCTTTGTAGTTTTTCTTCATATGATTGATTAGTAAACATTGTTAGTGGAAACATAATATTTTCTTCTACGCTCATATAATCATAAAGTGCTCCTTTTTGAAAAAGCACACCTATTTCTTGTCTTAATTTTCTTTTATCTTTAGTGTTGAGCCTAGTGAAATCTCGTCCGTCATATAAAACTTCACCATTATCAATATCATGTAATCCTATAAGAATTCTTAGTAATGTTGTTTTACCTGAACCACTCTCTCCAATAATTAAATTTGTTTTTCCTTTTTCAAATTTAAATGATATGTTTTTTAGAACATTATTATCCCCAAAAGATTTGTTTATATTTTTAATTTCAATCATGCTAATAGTAGATCTGTTAGTATAAAGTTAAAAATTAATATAATAATACTACTATATACTACAGCTCGTGTACTAGCTTTACCAACTTCTAATGCTCCACCTTTAGTATGGTATCCAAAATATGATGAGACTGTTGCTATGATAAAGGCAAAAACAGTTGTTTTTATTAGGCAGTATGTTACGTAAAATGAATTAAATTCATATTTAATTCCATAAATATAATCTGCAGCAGTGATTCCTGCTGTTTGACATCCTATCCATCCACCTACTATTCCTATACTAATACCTAAAATAATAAGTATAGGAAAGAATAAAACCGCAGCAAAAAGCTTTGGAAGAATTAAGAAGGAGGCAGAATTTACCCCCATTATTTCTAATGCATCAATTTGTTCTGTTATTCTCATGGATCCAATTTCAGAAGCTATATTTGACCCAACTTTTCCGGCAAGAATTAATGATAACATTGTTGGGCAAAATTCAAGAATTAAAGACTCTCTTGTGGCGTATCCAATTAAATATTTTGGAAATAGTGGGCTCTCAAAATTAAATGCAGTCTGAATACTAACTACTGCTCCTATAAAAAATGATATTATTGTTACAATACCTAATGAGTCAAGCCCAATCTTTTCTAATTCTAAGCTAAGCTTTTTAAAAAAAATATTTTTCATTTCTGGCATGCTAAATACTTTTGACATCATGATGAAGTACTGTCCAAGTTGTTTAAGTAATTTTCTCATTTGGATTAAAAGTAAGTATTTTATTTAAATTTGCATAATTATTATGAAATCACAAAGATATTATATTATAGTTCTTATATGTATAATTATATTTTCTTCTTGTAGTATAATTAAGAAAAATAATTGTGATTGCCCAGAATTTTCTAGAAAATCAAAGCATATCATAGATAATCAAATATAGTTTTTTAGTTTGCTTAGATTCAGTCTAAATAACTACATTTGTTAAATGCAAATTCTATCTAAGCTTCCATTATTTAAAAGTGCAGAGATCTGTAAAATTCATGATCAGGATTTAGAACAGAGACTTCTTGAGATGGGATGCACTCCAGGAGAAAAAATCACAGTAGTTAGACGAGCTCCTTTTAAAGGCCCGATTGCAATTATGGTCTCTTCGTATATGCTTAGTATTAGATATGATGATGCATGTAATATTGACATCAAAGTTATTAACAATGAAGGATAGTGATATTAATATTGTTCTAGCCGGTAATCCTAACTCTGGTAAAACCACTCTTTTTAATTCCTTAACTGGATTAAAACAAAAAGTTGGTAATTATCCAGGTATTACAGTAGAGAAAAAAACAGCTAAAATTGTTGTAAATGATTTTAGATCTAAACTTATAGATTTACCAGGAATATACAGTTTATATTCAAAATCTATTGATGAAAAGGTTGCTCAAAATGTTATTTGTAATAGTTATGACAGTGATTATGCGGACGTTATAGTTGTTATTGCTGATGCATCAAACTTAAGACGATCTATATTTCTTCTAACTCAGATTATTGACTTAAAAATACCGGTTGTTTTAGCGTTAAATATGATTGATGTTGCTTCTAAGAAAGGAGTTGTTATTAATATTGATCAGCTTTCATCTGAAATGGGTATTAAAGTTGTTGCTATAAATGCTAGAAAAGCTCGAGGATTATCAAAATTAAAGAAAGCGATTATCGAGACTAATGAGAATGCAAGTAATGAAACTCCAACAATATTAGATGTTAATGATGTTTTTGGAAAAATCATTAAAGTTATAAATAGTATTCGTAATATTAATAATGATTATGCCTCGTTTTTATCATTATGTGGATATGATATGGGTAATTCAATAAAGCAGAAGGTTGAAATATCTATTCTATCAAAGAATAACGAAATCATTGTCGAGCGTTTGCAAGCTAAAGAAACAGTGCGGAGATATAAAGTTATAGATAAAATTATCTCAATTTGTGTAAGAAATATAGAACCAAAAGGTAAATATAAAATTACTAAGATTATTGATGATATTCTTATTCATCCATTTTTTGGATATGTTATTTTTTTAGCTATTCTTTTTTTAATGTTTCAAGCAGTTTTTCTATGGTCAAAATATCCAATGGATTTGATAGAAGGTTTTTTTATGAATTTATCCATTTGGGTAGCTGAAATTCTTCCTAGTGGAGTTTTAAATGATTTATTAGTTAATGGTATACTAGCTGGAATAGGTGGCATCTTAGTTTTTATTCCTCAAATAGCACTTCTTTTTGCATTTATTGCATTTCTTGAGGATACTGGATATATGGCGAGAGTAAGTTTTTTAACTGACAAATTACTTAAAGGTGTTGGTTTGAATGGAAGAGCTATTATACCCCTATTAAGTGGTGTTGGTTGTGCTATTCCTGCAATAATGTCTGCACGTACTATTTCAAGCTGGAAAGAAAGAATAATAACTATAATGGTAACTCCACTAATGAGTTGCGCAGCTAGATTGCCAGTTTATTCTGTAATAATTAATTTAATTATACCAGAGAATGTGATTTTTGGATTTATTGAATTACAAGGTCTAGTTTTAATGTCATTTTATCTTTTAGGTTTTATATCTGCTATGTTGATAGCATTTATCTTGAAATTCATAATTAATACTAGTAAGAAATCATTTTTTATAATGGAAATGCCTTCTTATAAAATCCCCGATTGGAAGACTGTTATATATACTATAATAGAAAAAGTTAAGATTTTCTTCTTTGATGCTGGAAAGATAATTGTAGCTATCTCTGTGATATTATGGTTATTATCATCATATGGTCCAGGTAATAATTTTCAGGAAATAGAAAATAGATGGGTAGATAAAGAAAATGCAGGTAAGTACATAGCTGCAGAGAAGTTGGAATATTCATATGCGGGGATAATTGGTAAAACTATTGAACCTGTTATTAAGCCATTAGGTTTTGATTGGAAAATTGGAATTTCATTAATTACTTCAATTGCTGCAAGAGAAGCTTTTGTTGGCACAATGTCTACTATATATAGTGTTGGTGATGATAGTGTTAAAACTTTAGAGAACAGGATGAAGAGTGAAATAAATCAAGAAACAGGTAAAGCTTTCTACACAACTGCTGTTGGTATTTCTTTAATGTTATTTTATGCATTTGCAATGCAATGTATGAGTACAATTGCTATTGTATATAGAGAAACTAATAGTATAAAATGGCCAGTTATACAATTTTTATATTTAACATTTCTAGCATATTTATCAAGTTTTCTTGCATACCAAATTTTAAGTTAATGTCTAGTTATTATATTAAATTTTTACCCTTGGGCTCCACTTTACTTATAAAGAAATGGATTCATGAATTAGATATTGATTTAAGGATTGTAAAGCCAAGAAAAACTAAATTGGGTGATTTTAGATTTCGCTCTAATAGAAGATTGATGATTACTATTAATAACGACCTAAATCCTTTTGCTTTTCTTATTACACTAACGCATGAGATAGCGCATGCATTTGTGTATAAAAAATATGGAAGAAGTGCTTCTTCACATGGAAGAGAATGGAAAAGTATGTTTAAGAGTTTGATGTTAAATTTTTTAGCGAAGGATATCTTTCCTAGAGATATTCTTACTTCATTATCTATGCATTTGATTAAGCCTACTTCAACTACATCTAATGATATTGATTTATCTTTAATTTTGAGAGAATATGATAGAAAGAAAGAGTTAACCATTATTGATATTAAAAAAGGAGATCATTTTATTTTTTCTAATCGCTCATTTGTTAAAGGAGTTAGATTGCGCAAAAGATTTAGATGTAAAGAAATCCAGACAAATAGAATTTATTTATTTAATCCATTAGTTAATATTACTTTACTCAAAACAGTTTAAATTGAAATAGTTTAATTTTGTCTAAAAAATAAAAGAATTGAAGAATCCAAATAATTATGCGATAATAATGGCAGGGGGAGTAGGTTCTCGATTTTGGCCTTTAAGTAAACAGTCACTCCCAAAACAATTTTTAGATATATTATCTGTTGGAGAAACTCTTATTCAGCAAACATTTAGAAGACTATGTCTATTATGTCCTAAAGAAAATATTTTTATAGTAACAAATCAGGACTATTTTGATTTATGTAAAAACCAGTTAATAGGAATTAATGATGATCAGATTTTATGTGAGCCTGTTATGAGAAATACAGCTCCATGCATTGCATATGCTGCATTTAAAATTTACAATCTAAATAAAAATTCAAACTTAATCGTAGCTCCATCTGATCACTTAATTACTGATGAGCTAAAATTTACTAGTATTGTTAATGAAGCTTTCTCTACTGTATCTACTGATAATGTTCTTGTCACTTTAGGTATCCAACCAAGTAGGCCAGATACAGGATATGGATATATTCAGCATCAAGAGAGTAACTATTTAAAAAATACTAATATAAAAAAAGTTAAAACTTTTATTGAGAAGCCAAATATAGATTTAGCATTGCAATTTATAGATAGTGGAGATTTTTTATGGAATGCTGGTATTTTTATTTTTAGAGCAGATGTTATTTTAAAGTCTTATAAAAAGAATCTTAGAGATTTATATGATATTTTTAATAGTGGAGAAAAATATTATAATACTAAGGAAGAGATTAAATTTATAAATCGTGTTTTTCCATCTTGCAAAAATATTTCCTTTGATTATGGAATATTAGAGAAGTCTGATAATATCTATGTTTATCCTTCCATCTTTGGTTGGAGTGATTTAGGTACTTGGGGTTCTATAGATACTCATTTAATAAAAGATAAAGATAATAATTCAATTAATGGGGGTAATATTAAAATATATAATTCAGCAAGTAATATCATCATATTAGACAATAATAAAGAGTGTATTATTAATGGATTGAATGGTTTTATTGTTGTAGAGAAAGAAGATTCCTTATTAATATGTAAAAAGGAGGATGAGCAACAAATTAAAAAGTTTGTAACAGATTTAAAAAGTAAGGATCGATAAGCTTAATTATTACACATTTTTTTTGGGTCTACCCATTTTTTAAATTCTTCTTCAGTAACATATTTTAACTTTATTGCCTCATCTTTTAGTGTTGTGCCATTTTTATGTGCACTTTTTGCTATTTCTGATGCCTTATCATAACCAATTTTTGTATTAAGAGCAGTGATTAGCATTAATGAGTTATTTAAATTATTTGCAATATTTTTATAGTTTGGTTTTATGCCTATTATACAGTTTTTTTCAAAAGAATTACATGCATCTGATAATAATTCTGCTGATTGAAGAAAATTTACTGCTATTACAGGTTTGAATACGTTAAGTTGTAGTTGTCCTTGCATACCCCCAAGTGTTATAGTTAGGTCATTTCCAATTATTTGAGCACAAACCATTGTTAATGCTTCGATTTGTGTAGGATTAACCTTACCGGGCATAATTGAAGAACCTGGTTCATTAGATGGAATATTAATTTCTCCAATTCCACATCGAGGTCCAGAAGCTAATAGTCGAATATCATTAGAAACTTTATTTAATGATACAGCAATTTGTTTTAAAGCACCATGGGATTCAATAAATGCATCATGAGCCGAAAGAGCTTCAAATTTATTTTTAGCACTTGTAAATTTAATATTTGTAAAATCTGAGATTTTTTGAGCAACTAGTTTTGAGTATCCTTTTGGAGAGTTTAATCCAGTACCAACTGCAGTTCCTCCTATTGCAAGTTCAGATAGATGAGGTAATGTGTTTTTTAAGGCTTTAATTCCATAGTCTAGTTGAGTGACATATGCAGAAAATTCTTGTTTTAATGTTAGTGGAGTAGCATCCATTAAATGTGTTCGGCCAATTTTAACAGTATTTGAAAATGATTCTGCTTTTGTATTTAATGAATTTCTTAGATTTATAATTGAAGGTATTGTTTTTTCATTTAGAATTTTTAAAGCAGCTATATGCATTGCAGTAGGAAAAGTATCATTTGAACTTTGTGATTTATTAACATCATCATTTGGATGGACTATCTTTTCTTCATCATCAATTTTTCCACCATTATTTAAATGAGCAACATTTGCAATCACTTCATTTATATTCATATTTGTTTGTGTTCCACTACCAGTTTGCCAAATAACAAGAGGAAAATGAGTATCATATTGTTTATTTATAATTTCATCACAAACTCTTGAGATTGCATCTTTTTTTTTCTTACTAAGGACATGAAGATCATAATTTGTATGTGCTGCTGCTTTTTTAAGAAATGCAAAGCCATATATTATTTCTAATGGCATACTTGATTCTGGTCCTATCTTAAAATTATTTCTACTTCTTTCAGTTTGTGCTCCCCAATATTTATCTAAAGGAACTTTAACTTTACCCATAGTGTCTTTTTCTATTCTATATTTCATCTTAAAATATTTTGTTGGTTAACTTAGTTATTGTTAATTTGTTTAAAAATAGTAGCTATGAAATTTATCGGTTTTTTAATGTTTTTATTTGTTTTTTTAATGGCATTTTGGTGTCTTTTATTTTTAGCTAGTATTGTTCCTTATTTCATCTATGTTTGGTATAGAGAAGGTAAATTAGATAATCATCAGATACCAAAATAACATAAGCAAATTTACTATTATTTTTTATAATTTTTTATTCTATCCAAATTCTATTAAGTAAGCTTTAATAAAGGAATTGATATTACCATCAAGAATATTTGTTGGATTTGTAGATTCATAGTTAGTTCTTAGATCTTTTACTAGCTTATATGGATGTAATATATAGTTTCTAATTTGAGAACCCCATTCTATTTTTTTCTTTTCTCCTTCAATCTTTTCTTTTTCTTTTTGTATTTTTTGGATTTCTAGTTGATATAGTTGTGATTTTAATAGTTTTAATGCTTTTTCTTTATTTTCTAGCTGAGAACGAGTTTCAGAATTTTCAATAACTATTGCTGAAGGTAAATGTTTTAGTCTTACAGCTGTTTCTACTTTATTTACTCCTTGCCCTCCTGCACCTCCTGCTCGAAAAGTGTCCCAACTTATGTCTGATGGACTAATTTGGATATCTATACTGTCATCAACTAGAGGGTAGACAAATACAGATGCAAAAGTAGTATGTCTTTTAGCATTTGAATCGAATGGTGAAATTCTTACAAGCCTATGAA
>JABGXK010000106.1 GCA_018675825.1 Flavobacteriales bacterium
AAATTATTAGATATTAATTCAGACATTGTCAATGTTAATGGAGGGGCTGTATCTTTAGGTCATCCTCTTGGCTCTTCTGGATCAAGAATAGTTGTTACACTAATTAATATCTTAAAACAAAGGAGTGGTAAGATTGGAGTTGCTGGAATCTGTAATGGAGGCGGCGGAGCATCTGCAATAGTCATTGAGTCAATTTAAATGAATTTTGGAATTTCTATATTATCAGTTGTCCCTATTAGGGAAAATGCAGGTGATCAATCTGAAATGACTACTCAATTAATTTTTGGAGAACATTATAAAATTCTAGAAAGTCAAAAAAAATGGAGTAAGATAGAAATAGCACATGATAGATATATTGGATGGATATCAAATAATCAAATATACAGAATAGACAAAGAGGAATATAATAAACTTGAAAAAGAAATACCAACCATCACAACTGATATTCTTGATATAATTGAAGGAGAAACTCATCAGCCTATTGTAATTGGTAGTGTACTTCCAACATATAAAAGTGATCATGCATTAATTAATAATATAATGTTTAAGTTTTCTGGAAAGACAACTCAAGGATTTAGTCAAAAAAAACATCTTATTAATAATGCTATGATTTTTTTAAATGCTCCATATCTTTGGGGAGGCAGAACACCATTAGGAATTGATTGCTCTGGATTTACTCAAATAATTTACAGATTGCAAGGAATAAAAATTCCAAGGGATGCATATCAACAAGCTGAAATTGGTACAACATTAAGCTTTATTGATGAAAGTGAAGAGGGAGATCTCGCATTCTTTGATAACCACGAAGGTAAAATCATTCATGTTGGACTAATAATGAAAAATAATTATATAATTCATGCTTCTGGTAAAGTAAGAATTGATAAAATAGACCAAGAAGGAATTTTTAATATTAAAAAAAAGAAACACACACATAAATTAAGAATTATTAAAAGCATTGTTTAATAAAAAACATTTAATGCTTAAATATCACAAACAATTCAAGTTAATTTATTTCTTAGTACTACTATCATTAACATTTTCATGTAAACACGAATTAGAAAGACCTACGTGGGATATTAATTTGATTGTTCCAATTGCTAATACACAGATTAATATAAATAGTATTGTTAAAGATAGTATTATAAGTATTGATGAAAATGACTCAGGCTTAATTTCATTAATATATCATGAAAATATAATTGATATAAATCTTGATTCTATTATCAATATTAATACAATAATTGGCGAAAAAACAGAGAAGCTAGATTCAATATATTTTAAAGATATAGTAATTACTGATACAGCTACTATAGGTGAATTAATAGTTCAACTTCCATTTGGTACAATATTATTTCCAAATGGTAGCATTAACAATATTCCAGATCTTCCTAATGTTATAAGTAATGATACAACTTATATTGATGCTTCTGAATACTTTGAAACCATGACCTTACATGATGGAGATCTCACCATTACAATAACAAATAATTTTCCAACAGACATATCAAATATTAGCTTAACTTTAATAAATCAAAATAACCAGAATATTATCGCTTCTTTCACTTTTCCAATTGTAAGTTCTGGTACAATTGAAACTCAAAGTATCTCAATAGCAGGAATGACAATTGATAAGAATATAATAGCAATTCTTAACAATATGGATGTAAACGAAAGTAATGGTCCAGTAACAATTAATTACGAAGATGCTATATTAACAAAAATTAAAATTGAAAATATAGGAATTACTCAAGCTACAGCATATTTTCCAGATCAAGAGTTATCACAAACACTAACTGAAAGTAAATTTAATTTTAATGGTGCACAGATAAAAGAAATTGGAATAAAAAAAGGCTTAGTTACTATAAATATAATTAGCACATTACCTGATACTGGAAGGATAGTCTATAATATCCCTTCATTGACAAAAAATGGAATACCATTTACTACTGAGAATCTAGTGCCTCCAACAATTAATGGTGAAATGACTAAATATGAATTTAACTTTGATGAGTATATTCTTAACTTAACTGGAAAAGAAAATAGAATTGGTGGTGATACAATAAATACAATATACACTGAATTTTTTACATATATAGATTCTACTGGAGAACTAATTAATATTGATCAATCTGATAGTCTATATTTTTTTACAGAATTTATAGTAATTCCTGAATATGCAATTGGATTCTTAGGTTATGATTCATTAAAAATTGAAAATGAATATATTGAAACTAATGCATTTTCAAATATTATTAGTGGAGATTTAGATCTTAGTAATGTAGACTTAACATTAAGTCTGCATAATTTTGTAGGAGCAGAAGCTAAAGTAATTTTTAATAACCTATCATCTGAGAATACTATTACTAATCAAACAAGATTAGCCGGTATAGATCTGAATACTGGATTTAATGTAATAAATTCACCTTATATACTTAATACAGCAACATTATCAAATGGATGGTTACCCATTGAACCATTTAATACTACTATTTCATTAGAAGTATCAGAACTATTAGAAATTTTTCCAAATCGAATAAATACAAGTGCTGATATATATCTTAATCATAATATAAGCCCAACACTAGATGGGTTTTTATTTACTGACTTCACTTTTGATGTATCATTAGATATGACAATACCATTAACATTTATTGCTAATAAAATAATATTAAGAGACACAACAGATTTTAATTATAATGAAGATAGTAGCTATGAAATTGAAAAACTCTATTTAAATATTAAAAATGGATACCCATTAGATGCAAATATTAAGCTAATACTTTTAGACTACAATAATAATATTCTAGATACCTTATTTAAAAATTCTAATATATCTTCTGGATTAATTAATGATCACTATATTGTCTATGAACCCTCAATAACTATTCTAGAATCAGAAAAAATAGACTTTAATAATATTAACAAAATTATTTTTTATACAGAACTCTCAAGTACAGATATTAATGATTTTGTAAGCATCTATAGCAGCTACAATATAGAGTTTATATTAAGTGCAAAACTTAAATTAACTATTGGGGAATAATGAGATACTTTATATTAATCATATACTTATTATTTACTATAAAAATTTCCGGCCAGAATAATAAAGTTGGAATCACAAGTGAATTTAATTTTGAATCAAATGCTTTAAATCTAGATTTTATTAATTCCTTATTATATGGCGGAAATATTAATGAAGAAACAAAAGTAAAATGGATTAATCTATCTCAAGAGGAAAACAAGATACATACTCTTTTCCAGAACGAATTTTACTTTAAAAGAAAGATTAAAAATAATAACTTAGGTTTTAAGATAAGTGATGTTAATACACTTGATATTAGCTTTAGTAAAGACCTACTTAAGTTGGTGCTAAATGGTAATTTTGAATATCAAAATCAAACAGTAATTTTTAATCAGACACATATAAGGGCAAATAGATATCAAAAATATAACCTACAGTACGAACTGAATTTAAATCAAAAATCTTTTTTATTAGGATTATCATACCTAAAAGGTAATCATAATATTAATTTAAATATATATGAAGGAAGTCTTTATACAGCTGATTATGGAGAATATATAGATATTAATTATAATATTAATGGTTTTATTACAGACACTTCTAATATTAGTTTATTTAAAATTAATGGAAATGGCCTTGCTGTTGATTTAGCTTTACAATTTGATTATAAAGAATATGAGATTAATCTATATTTAGAAGATCTAGGATTTATAAAATGGAATAAAAATTCTATTAGTTTGGCTGCTGACAGTACATTTATATACAATGGTATAAATGTAGATAACATATTTAATTATAATGATTCTATTTTTAATAATTCTATAACTAATGAAAATTATATTAATAACCAGAAAGAATCATATATATCTAATATAGCAACAAATATTGGGTTCTCTGTGAAAGGAGAAAGTAGAAATACAAACTTTAACTACTTTATTTTTGGATTAAACTCGAAATGGCAACCATATACTTATAAAAGAGAAAAATCATTGAAAATTATTACTGATGGGTTTAAACAATCTAATTATAAAACACTTTTATATATATCATCAGAAATAAACAATAAATATTGCAAGATTTTACCACAAATATCATATGGAGGTTATTCTGAAGATCTTAATTTAGGATTAGCGATAAAAATTGAAAGTAAAATTTCATTAATTTTGGGAACAAAACATTTAGAAGATTTTCTTAATAAGGATGATAGAAAGTCTATTAGTTTATTTATAAATATCTTTAAAATATTATAATGTTATCAGAAATTAATCATATAAAAAATATAGAATCCGGAAATTTTTTCTTAATTGCTGGACCTTGTGTAGTTGAATCTAAGGAAGCAACATTTAAGATTGCTAAAAGGATTAAACAAATAACTGATGAGTTAAAAATACCTTTTATTTTTAAAGCTTCTTTTAAAAAAGCTAATAGAACTCGATTAGATTCATTTACAAGTATAGGTGATGAAGTTGCATTAAAAATATTAAAAAACATAAGAGAAGAGCTTAAAATACCCATATTAACTGATATTCATACAACCTTAGAAGCAGAATTAGCCTCAAAATATGTAGATATATTACAAATACCTGCATTTCTTTGTAGACAAACTGATTTATTAATAGCTGCTGCAAAAACTGGTAAACATATAAATATTAAAAAAGGTCAATTCCTTTCTGCAGAAAGCATGAAATATGCTGTTGAGAAAATTAAAAATAATGATAATGAAAATATTCTAATTACTGAAAGAGGAACAATGTTTGGATACAAAGATCTAATAGTAGATTACAGGTCAATACCAATAATGCAGGAATATGGATGTCCAGTTATATTAGATATTACTCATTCATTACAAGAACCAAATAATAGTTCTGGAATAACTGGTGGAAAACCAAAAATGATTGAAACAATAGCAAAGGCAGGTATAGCAACTGGAGTAGATGGTATCTTTTTAGAAACACATTACAATCCACCTGAATCAAGATCAGATAGTAAAAACATGCTAAATTTAAATAAGCTTGAAGGACTTCTTTTAAAACTTATAAAAATTAGACAATCAATCTAAAAAACGTTTGCACCAACCATTCTTAATGGGAATTAACCAATTCTCTAGTTCACTCTTATGAAGAATATTTAAGTCAAAAAATAAAGTATCATAATTAATATAATCTTTAGATTTTAGACAACTAGAGTGAATACATTCAACTTGATGATCGATACTGATAAATACATTTAATCTATTATATAGATCTAGTTGAAACTCATCGTCAATACTAACAACTAATCTTTGTAAACCATCCATAGAACACCCACCAGTAGGATTGTCTTCCTCGTTTAAACAAATAACAATAAATCTATTGAAGAAAAAACTAAATGAACACGTAAGCGGTTTTCCATGATGAGACCATTTATCTAAAAATAATTTTATTTTTTCACCAATTATTAATTGATTATTCTTTGAGATTTTCTTGGAAGATCCATATATCCATAGTAAAGAACTATCAGGTATATCTGAAAATTCTACAAACATTCAGCAATAATTTCAGCAATATCCATAACGGCTGCTTTTCTTTCATCAATATTTTTAACACCATCAGTAATC
>JABGXK010000107.1 GCA_018675825.1 Flavobacteriales bacterium
AAGTAATTTATTGAATCAAGTATCAAGGTTAGTGTCTGAAATTAAATTTGATTATCCTCAATCTTATGATACATGGCTAGAATTTATGAATCATATACAATTTAATAAACCTGTCCCTAAATTACCAAAAATTAATGATGCGAAATTTAGAAATTACTTATCTGGTAAGAATTTTTATACAACATATTATTCAGCAAAAGCAACTGAGGAGAAACTTAATAAACATATCATAAAGTGTGATTTTGATGGAGTACTAAATCAAGTAGAAATTAAATCTGGAACTTCAGTAGTGTTTGGTCAGAAAATTGGGAAAATTCAAGATCCATCAAAACTAGAATTTGAATCAAGCACTAATATCAAAAACACACTTATGATTAAAAGATATCAAGATGTTATAATAGAATCAGATGAACTTGATGGACTATGGAATGGGTCAGTTTCTAGAATTAATAAAACTATTGATCCATCTTCCCAAAATATGAGTGTTTTTATAGAAACATCAGGTAATAATCTATATAGTGGAATGTATGTTTATGGGAACATATTAGTTGGAGAAAATAATGATTCTTATTTAATAAAAAGAAGCCTTATTAATGACAACAAAATCTTTATTATTAACGATAATAAGCTGGTAGAAAAGCAAATAGATATTCTTCAAATAACTGAAGAAGAAGTAATTATCAGGGGGTTAAAAAATGGAGATGAAATTCTAAGTGAACCAATTAAAGGATCTTTTGAAGGCATGGAAATTAGAATAAATAATCAATAATGAGAGACTTAATTAAATATTTCATAAAATATCCAATAGCAGCAAATGTTATTATGTTACTTATCATTGTTTTTGGCTCAATGGGTTTATTTAATCTCCGTAAGACTTTTTTTCCTGAGAGATCATCAAAATTAATTTCTGTTCAAGCAGTTTATCCTGGAGCATCTCCCCTTGAAATAGAACAAATGGTTACTCTTAAGATTGAAGATAATCTTGATGGTATAACAGGAATAAAACGTATTACATCAAAATCACTAGAAAATACAAGTAATGTAACTATCGAGATAAAAAATAATGCTAATAATCAATATGTCTTACAAGATATCAAAAATGCGATTGATAGGATAAACTCTTTTCCTGATCAAATGGAATCGCCATCGATATTTATAATGGAAGATCTAAATCCTGCAATATCTTTTGCTATAAATGGTGAAGTTAGTCTAAGGCAGTTAAAAGTTGTTGCTGAAGAAATTGAAGACAATCTTAAAGCACTAGAAGGAATTTCCAAAATTCAAATATCAGGATATCCAATAGAAGAAATAGAAATTAGCGTAAGAGAGAATGATCTAAAAAAATATAATATATCAATTAAAGAAATAGATGATGCTATTAGAAGTGAAAATATTGATATTACTGGAGGAACAATAAGAACAAGCCAAGAAAATTACAAAATTAGAAGTAATAATAAAAGTTATAAAGACAGTGAAATTGAGGAGATTATAGTTAAACAAATCAATAATAGAATAGTTAAAATAAAAGACATTGCTGAGGTCAAGAGAATATGGAAAGATGTATCTAATAGAAAATACTTTAATAATAAAAAAGGAGTTGTAATTAATGTTTATAATACAAATAATGAAGACATAAGTATTGTTGCAGGTAAGACAAGAGCATATCTAGAAAATTTCAATTCAATAAATAAAGATATAAATGCAGATATAATTCAAGATAGTTCAATCATCATTGAACAAAGAATTGCATTGCTTAATAAAAATGGGATAATTGGATTCATACTAGTAATTATTATACTAACACTTTTTTTACATCCAAGTCTAGCAGGATGGGTAGCTGTTGCAATTCCAATATCTTTTGCAGGTATGTTTATTCTTGCATCATACTTTGGTATTACACTAAATGTAATTTCACTATTTGGTATGATCATTGTGATTGGAATACTTGTAGATGATGGAATTGTAATTGCTGAGAATATTTACCAACGTTATGAAAAAGGAGAAGACCCCTATAACGCGGCTATTAATGGTACAATGGAAGTTCTTCCAGCAGTTTTTTCTGCTATACTAACAACAATTGTTGCTTTCTCACTTTTTTTTATGCTTGATGGAATGCTTGGAGATTTTTTCCCAGAAATGGGTTTTGTAGTAATAGGAACCTTGATTTTCTCATTAATTGAAGGGGCATTTATTCTACCCTCACATATTGCACACTCAAAAGCTCTTAAAGGAAAAGAACCAAATAAAATAATTAAAAAGATTCTAGATACATCAACTAAATTTCTTGATAAGATAAAGAAGAAATTCTATGAACCAGTATTGAAATTTGCTTTAAAAACACCATTTACAATTATTTTAATATCAATATGCTTACTAATAATTACAATTAGTGCTATGAATGCGAGTTTAATAAAATCAACTGTATTTCCTAATATTGAAGGTGATAATATATTAGTTAATCTAAAGTTTGAAGCTGGTTCAAGTGAAGAAAAAACAGTTAAATGGATTAATTACATTGAAAGTAAAGTAATTGAAACAAATGAAATAATCAGTAAAGAATATAATAATGGTAATTCCTTATTTGTAGCTATTGAAAAAACAATTGGAAACACACAAGCAAGTGATGATTGGGCAGAGCCAACAGCTCAAAGTTCTGAAAAAGCAGCTCTCAATATTATATTATTACCTTCAGAAGAAAGAAGTATTGGAACATCTGACATTACAAACTTTTTAAAAGATGCTGTCGGAGAAATTCCAGGATCAGAATCCTTATCATTTGACGTTGCAGGCCCCTTTGGTAAAGCAATAAGCATTGCATTATATTCAGAAGATAATGACGAACTAAATAATGCAGTTGTAATGTTAAAAGATAAAATGGAAAATCTAGATGTTATGAAAAACATCGAAAGTAGTGATCAAAAAGGTCTGAAAGAGATTGAATTAACCTTAAAAAACAAAGCATATCAAATGGACCTCTCAACTACAGATATACTTAATGAAATTCGAAAAGGATTTTATGGATTAGAATCACAAAGATTACAAATTGGGTCAGATGAAGTTAAAATATGGATTAGATATTCTAAACAAGATAGAAACTCAATATATGATTTAGAAAACATGAGAGTAAAGCTTAATGGAAAAAGCTATCTCGTGAGTGATCTTACAAAAATAAATATTAAAAGAGGACTCATTAGTATTGATCATCTATATGGGAAAAGATCTATTCAGATTAATGCTGATCTACTTAACCCAAAGACAGATAACCCAATTACAATTACTTCTGATATTGAGGAATTTATAAAGACAAATATCAAAACTATTTACCCTTCTATAAAACACTCAATAGAAGGTCAAATTAGATCTCAGTCAGAAACAGGTAATTCATTAAAATACTCTGGACCTATTGTACTAATTTTAATGCTTACAATTATTTTATTGACATTCAGGAGCTTCTTGCAAACATTTGCTGTCTTTGCATTAATCCCATTTGGATTTATAGGAGTTGGATGGGGACATTTTATTCATGATTTTCAGTTATCGATGTTCTCATATTTTGGAATGATTGCTCTTATTGGGATTCTAGTAAATGATTCATTAGTTTTTATAAGTAAATTTAATAGTAATTTAAAAAGTGGTATGTTATTTGATGATGCTCTTATTACAACAGGAATGTCAAGATTTAGACCTATACTTCTAACATCTATAACAACAATAGCTGGATTAGCTCCTTTAATATTTGAGAAACAATTACAAGCACAATTTCTAATTCCTATGGCAATAGCAATAGCATATGGATTAATTATGGCTACATTACTTACATTAGTTTTCTTACCTGCATTATTAAAGATTATTAATAAAATTAGATATACTAAAGAGTGGCTATTTACTGGCAAAAGACTTAATCAAGAACAAAGAGAACCTTCAATTAAAGAGATGGAATATGAAAAATTATAATATAAATCTAATGAAACTATTACTGATACCTCTTTCTATACTGATATTAAATCCAGTTTTTTCTCTAGATACCCTGACTTTAGAGCAAACATTCTCACTAGCATTAAAAGAGAATATTGATATCAAGATAAGCGTTAATAATAATGAAAGAGCAAGAAATAAAGCAAATATGGGAAATGCAGGTCTACTACCTAAAATTAATCTTTTAGGCTCTGGATCATATAACAATGGCGAATCAAGTCTTGAATTTGCTACTAATGACTTTACTAGCATTACTGATGCTTCATCAGAAACCTCAAATATTAATGGAGCTATTGAGTTTAGCTATAATATCTTTAATGGCCTGGGGTCTATTAACACATATAGAAAACTCAATAAACAGAGTAATCTTAAATCTATTGAACTACAGATTCAAATTGAACAAATATTAATTAAGAGTGCTAAAAAATATTATGATATTGCATTTTTACAAGAACAACATGCAATAAATTATAAGCTTGTAGAAATTTCATTAGAAAGATACAAGAGAATAAAAACACAAAATGAATTTGGAAATGCTTCACAACTTGATTTATTAAGTGCTGAAATTGATTTAAATAGTGATAGTGTAAATTTAATTAATATATCTATAGATCTAAATAATGCAAAGACGGATTTAAATCAAATCCTAAATAGAAAAATAAAAACAAATTTTAAGGTTACTCCATACCTTAAAATTAATAAAAACCTCAAATTCTTAGAACTTGAACAGCTTGTCCAAAAAAACAATAATAACATTATATTAGAGCAAATTAGACTAGATATAGCAAAAACAAATAAGAAGATAAGTAATAGTAGTCTGATGCCAATAATTGATATTAGTGGTCAATATGGATATAACAATACACAAAGCAATACTAGCCTTATTAGAGATCAGAGCAATTTAGGTCTCACAGGATATGTAAATTTTTCCTGGAATCTATTTGATGGATTTACACGAAAGACAATGCTAGAGAGTGCTAAAATTGCAATAGAGACTAGTAAGCTGCAATTAGAATCAGTCAGGAATGAAATCCAAAAAGACTTAAATGTTACATTTAATAAATATATAAAAAATATTAACCTAATAGAGATTGAGACACGTAACCAAGCATCTGCAGATAAATTTTTTATAAGAGCAAAGGAACAATTTTATCAAGGTCAACTAAGTAGAAATGATTTTAGATTAGCCCAAGTTGACCTAAGTCAATCAAAAAGTAGATTAAACCGAAGTATTTATATAGCAAAAATCTCTGAACTAAATCTATATAGATTATCAGCTCAAATCATTAAAGAGTAATATAATATTATAATTTTGCTTTTAATGCAAAAGATAAAAATAGCAGTTATTGGAGGAGGAGCAGCAGGATTCATGGCAGCAGTCACCGCCAAAGAGAACAATCCAAATGCTCATGTTACTATATTTGAAAAATCAAATAAAGTGCTTTCTAAGGTTCTAATATCTGGAGGAGGAAGATGTAATCTAACACACAATTGCAAAAGTATATCACAACTCATTAAGAACTATCCCAGAGGAGGAAAAGAGTTGAAGAAATCATTTAGTCAATTTAGTAATTCAGATACTATCGAATGGTTTAAAAAAAATAACATTAGACTTAAAATTGAGTCTGATAATAGGATGTTCCCTGAATCTAATTCGTCACAAACAATTATTGATCTTTTTATAAGAAAAACAGAAAAACTCAATATCAAAATCTGCTTAAGTAGTAAAGTAGATAAAATTCAACACTCAAAAGGTAAAATTTCCTTACAAGTAAATAATAAAAATATAAAATTTGATAGATTAATAATATCAACTGGAGGATATCCAAAAATATCAGGTTTTAAATTATTTAAAGAACTAGGCTATAACATCAGCTCTCCAGTACCATCATTATTTACATTCAATATTCCAAATGATGATATGACAAAATTAATGGGTGTTGTAGTTGAGAATACTTCTGCAAAAGTGAAAGGATTAAAACTAAAACAAAATGGACCAGTTTTAATCACTCATTGGGGATTAAGTGGACCTTGTATTTTAAAACTATCTTCTTGGGGAGCAAAAGATTTAGCTGATTTAGAATATCATTTTATTACACAAATAAATTGGCTTTCAGAAAATGAAGAATTTGCAAGAGCAGGAATAAATAAACAATTAACATCTAAAAAAAATATCTATAACAGCAATCCATTTGCTCTTCCCAAAAGACTTTGGCATCATATTCTAGAAAAAGTAAAAATAGATGAACTTCAAAAATGGAACGTACTAAATAAAAAACTTCGTAATAGACTAATTAACACTTTAGTGAATGATGAATTTACTGTAAATGGTAAAACAACATTTAAGGAAGAATTTGTTACTTGTGGGGGGATAACACTAGAACAAATTAATATGAAAACTATGGAAAGTAAAATCCATAAAAATATTTATTTTTCTGGAGAGGTATTAAATATGGATGCTGTAACGGGAGGATTTAATTTTCAAGCTGCATGGACAACAGGCTATCTATGTGGAAAAAATGCTTCTAAATAATTATTATTCACTCAAATATCTTAGAATAGTATCAAACAATAATTAATGTCAAATACACATTAAATTCAAGTATATCTCTATCTATAGTCAATTATTATACTTTTCTCTACTGTACCATCATCATAAATTAAAAAAGAGGGCTCATTTAGTCTAACTTTTGTTACTCCTCCAATTAGATTAATTCTTTGAATAATTTTTTTATTTTTATGACTTTCTAATATAGGCGTACCAGTATTAATAACATTAAAAGAACCAATCATCCCCATTGGTATATGAGGAGTACAGACATATTCATAAAGACCCTCAACTTGTGGAATTAATTGGAAAAAAGTATCAGAAGGAGCCTGCCATATTTGATCAAAAGACAAAGCACCTAATGGAATATTTGAAGATGTAATTGTATGCATCATAGTTGGAAAATCAAGAGGTAAAAAATGAATGGTATCTCCTAGTTCAATATTTAAAGATGAGGGAAGAAATTGCATATAACCATCCCAAACTGTTATAACATGTATTTCAGATCTTAAATTTAAAGATGATAGAGTAATTAATAGAACTAATAGAATATTTTTCATTATTTTTTTTTTTAGAGAGCAAGAAAAAAAGTATAAATATCAAACCCTTACCTGCAGTAAGTTGAGTAAAAAAGTCCATCTGGATCATACCAATCAATAACATTATTACCACATTTCAATGCTAGAATTAATCAAAATTACAAAAATTAGATAAGTTAAGAGAATCTAGCTATGGTTTCAAAATCTAATTCTTGATTATGAACACCACTTAAAACTTTAGAAAATTGCTTGGAAAGATAAGGTCCTATAAGAACTCCTCTTGCACCCAAACCATTAAAAATACCAAGTCTTGGATTTTTTGGATGCATTCCTATAAGTGGTTTACGATCTCTAACTGTTGGTCTGACTCCAGCTACACTAGAAACTACTTCATAATCAACATTCAAAATATCAGTAATTTTTTTATTTAAAAATACCTGACCTTCCTTAGTAAGCTTGTCTGTAAAATCTGTTCTATTATAAGTAGCTCCAACTTTATATAAGTAGTTTCCTAATGGTATTATGTAAACTCCTTTACTAACTATTTTATCAAAATATTCTAATGAAGGAATTCTAATAGTCATCACCTCCCCTTTTGTTGGAGTTATAGGTAAATAATTAAAATAGGGATTTTCTCTAACACGAAATCCTTCACAAAAAATAATAGCATCTGCAATATAGTTCTTATAACTAATTTTTGAATCATTAAATTGAGAGAAATCAAATTTTTCTTCTAACAAAAAATGTTTTTTAGAAAAATATATTCTAGACAAATCCAAAAAATTTATTACATCTAGATGTCCAGCAGGTTCAATAATAGCACTTGATGATGAATCATCTAAAAAAGAGAATGAATTATCAATAATAAATTCTTTTATATAAATATCCATACCTCCACTAATATACTTATCCTTCCATTTGTCATTTGTATCTGTAGAGTCAAACAGTCTAAGAAGAGGAGTTAGATTTAGAAAACTTGAATCTAATTTCTTCTCCAAATCTCTGTATCTTTCAAAGCACTTGGGTAAATAAAAAGATGGTATAGCTGGAATACAACGCTTCATACTTATAGGATTAATAAGACCAGCTGCTACTCTACTTGCTGAAGCTTTTAGATTAAAATCTATAATCATGACACTCTTATTAGCATCTATTAAATCATGAGCCAATAATGTACCAGCTAAACCTTGACCAACTATTATAAAATCAAATTTTTTATTTAATGACAAGTGTCCTATTAGTTATAATTGATTCATTATATATAAAAATACCCTTAAATCATAAAGATCATAAGGGCACTTCTAAAGCTTAATAATTATTCTGTCTCTAATGAGTTAAAATAAGCAGTGATATCTCCGTAAAGTACCAAATTAGTAATCTTCCCTTCATCATTAAATTCAAAAGATACATATAATGGAACAGAAACAGATTTCTGAGTTTCCGTTAATGTTACATTCATATTATAATACATTCTAACAGACCCATCCATCTCTTTCGTTTTTGAATCAACTCCAGGAAGTAGAACTAAAGGTTTAGAATATGTAAAGTCGTACTTTTCCCACATTTTTTTATGTGAGGCTTTACGATCTTCAACAGTTAAAGTATCTTTAGATCCATATGTAGTACCATTAACGAATGCATTTTTAGCATAATATTTATCATAATCTAGATCTTCATTTATCCAATCATCAAAGTAAGATAATACTGTTTCACTATTTGCTTTAAATTTAGTATCTGCTTCACTATTAGTTATAGTTAGATCAGCCTCAACATCCACTACACCACAAGTTTTTAGTATAATTACAGAACATGCAAGAATAACTAATATGTAAGAAATTTTTTTCATAAGATTTAATTAATTTGTTTATATAACAAAGATATGTAAACTAAGATTAAGTATTATGTCGAGCATAATATGTTTAGTGAAGTATTAGTTTCTTATTAATAATACCATTATCAGTTTCTATTTCTAAAAAATAGATTCCATTAACATAATCATCTAGACTAATTTGTTTTGTATATTCACCTATAAATTGTTGTTTTTCCTCAGTATATACTATTTTACCTAAAACATTAATTATCTTAATATTTAGATGCAGTAATTTATCAACATTAAAAGTTTTAGACATCTCAAAAAATTAAAATTTTAATTTCTAACTTAATTCAATCAGAAATTAATCACCAAGATTAAACCCAACAATTAATGAGATAAGAGAACCTGTATTATATGGTTCTTCTACTGTATTATAGGAAGTTTGTGTATTTCCATTAGCATCTGTAGTTATTGTCTGAATATCTCTGTCTCTTATCTTGTCAATTCCTGGTCGAAAAGCAATATTGACTGGTAGATTTATTTCTCCAACCTTAAAATTATATCCTACTGCGATTACACCTCCTATTCCAGATAATGATAAATTAGGACCTAATGCAAATTCTAAATTACTTGATGTTCTTAGTCCAATAAGAGAAGAAACGGATGGTAAAAATAGACCTTGATCTAACCCACCAACCATAAAAACCCATTCAACTAGTCCAGTAACATCATAACCATCAGCAAATCTTGTTTCCCATTGCCAACCATATTGAGTCATAAAAGCAGTTCCAAACTCTCCAAATTCAGCAGCATCATCAGTTAAACGATCTAAATCTTTTGTTTTAATAAAATCAGCTATGGGTCCAGCACTTATAATTGTAAACCCTACCCTAGGACCAGCTAATTTATCTGTTTGAGCACTCACATTTAATAATATTATAAATGCAGAGATTGTTAAGATAATTTTTTTCATTTTTTCTTTATTTTTAAATTCTTATTACAAAAATATATCAATAATAACTATTTACTATGTAGTGCATAGAATAATCAAAAAAGCTATAAATCTAGTTTTATATAGTTTTTAATTACTTTATTAATTTTAGAAACGTTTAATCTATCATCAAAAAGTAATTTAGAGTTTGATGAATTATTGACTTTGCTAGTCATATCCCTTAAACAGTATATATCTTGTACAAGATCAATATTAAAGAGAACTCCACTTTCTGTATAGGAAGTAAGAAAAACTAGAGAAAGATTAATAGATTCTTTAGAAATATCATTTATAATCAACTCTAGAGTTGTATCTTGATCTGTAATAGTAAGTATATTACCATTTTGAGACCATGACCCACCTCCAACAGGCAGATCCTGTTGATCAGACTCCACAAAGTTATTATCAGCATAAAAAGTTAATTTATAGGGTTGTAATGAATCAGGGTTATTCTCAACAGTACTTATAGTTGTATCCATAATAGGAATTCCAAGCATTGATGCAGTCATTGTACCATTAGAACTTACTGATTGAGTAATCCAAGAACCTCCAACAACTCCAAATTCACAAGAACCATCATCTTCTTCTGCATCGATGTTATAGTTTAATGCAATAAGATCTATACAACCTTGCTCCTTTTGACAAGATGAAAAAATCAAAGACAAAAAAATTAGATATATAATTTTATTCATGATTAAATATTTTTAATTAATATTTACAATTATATGGATTATTAATATAAAAGCTATGCAAAGCATACTAAATTAGTGATAAATAAAAAAAATATAAACTTCAGAATATAGATTTTTAAATCTTGAAATCATGATTTTTTTTTAGAAAGTTAAATAGACCCCTTCATTATAAAGATCACATTTAGCACATATATCTGATTCAAATGCACTATTTAAATTAATTCTTTGTCGTAAATCTGTCATCTTAGGAGAATGAAAAACATCATATATTGAATTATTATTTACATTTCCTAAAATATTTTCCTCGGTCCAATCATTAAAACAAAAAACTACATCTCCATTAGATCTAATATACATAGCTGTATTGGGGATAGGACAAAAAGAAAATAACAAAGGACTAATCATTTTTAATATCTTAATTTCTAATTTTTGAAACCATTTTACTCTATACTTCATGTTTTCATAATCTTTAACTGCATGAAGTCTAGAATTTAAATCAAAACCTAATACAGCAAATCCATTTCTTCTCCAAAATTTTTTAAAATGAGAAAACTCATTAAAATTAGCTTGCTGTTTAACAAAACGAAGGACAGTCTTTGAACGCATATACTTAGACTTTCCAATATGGAAAATATTTTCAAGTGTCTTATCAAGATCTAAACCTCCTAATACTTCTTTATATGTATCATGATTAACAGACTCTGCTTTCTAAACTATTTATTTGTTTCATATCATGGGGGTGAAGTGGTATTGAAACTGGTTCATTTGTTTTTTCCATTACAAT
>JABGXK010000108.1 GCA_018675825.1 Flavobacteriales bacterium
AATATCCTGATTGTTAGTTCCAGGTGTTACAGTCATCTTGATATATGTTTTTCCATCTGAAATAGTATAAGGAGTAAAATTATTTAAAACAACTTTACCAGTAGTATAATCTATCGTACCGAGAATTTCTGAACCTGATACTAAAGTCATATATGTTGTTGGAACATCTATTGTAATAGTACCACTAGTATAAGTTGATCTAACTAATTTAACATTACCAATACTATCATCAATTAATGTATATGTAAATCCATCACTCGCCGTAAAGGCAGTGCTGGTAAGTGTTCCCTTAGTTAGTGTCGTATTAAATTCCATAGTATATGTCGCAGCTACTGCTAATGTTGTAGGAGCAATTTGCATCTGATATTTAAGAGATGTTTTACTATTTCTAATAGAACTATTCGTATCATCTATTATTCCTGCTAACTTAGAATACCTAAACTTATTATCAAACTTTTGAAGGTCTGTTGTAAAATAACTACTAATAGATGATGATATTAAAGTTTTTAATGTATCTTCGTTTGTTAACAAAGTAACAGGATCATAATTGATTGTTGTATCAATCAGAAGATAATAATAAATAGGATCAACAAGTTCTGGTGTTACTGTAACTACATTTGTCTTTTTCAAAATAGAAGATTTAATTGAATCTTTTGTAGCTGCACTATAAGATGTATTACCAGCTGGTTTGACTGCTATATAAACTTTACCATATACTGCTGGACTTGCATCCTCACCACCATAGACAGTAACAGATTCTATATCAGGTCGTTCACCTAATAATATTGATTTATAATCTTCCTTTGTAGTTGCACGTTTTTGTGCTTGATATAATTTAGGTGCATTATTTTTTAAAGATGCAACCGACTCAATAGGTGATCCACCAGAAGCTACGTCAGCAGTAGTTAATACATAATTAGCTGAAGATAATCCAGCAACAGTTCCAACAGCAGTAAATGTACTTGCTTTATTTGCAACATCCCCACCAGTAACTACATACTCAATAAAAATAATATTTCCATCTGCAAGTTGTTTACCTACTGAACCATCACCAAATAAAATTTCATATGTTCCACCTTCTACTTCTTGTAAAAAGAAAACTTTTTGATTGGATGTAATTGTCGTAACATCTAAAGCATTTCCATCTGTCCAAGTAGCTACTCCAGTATCACTTGCAGAATTTTGAACTTGGATAGTTACAGTTGATGTATCAACCTTTGTATTTGGAATAAGAAATCGTTGTGTTGTATCAGAAAGATTAACAGTATATTTTTTATTGAGAATTGTTCCTTCTTTAATTTTTAGATCAGTAATTGAATAAACACTATTAATAGGTATTATTGATCTAGTTGCCGTAGTAGCAAAAGTATAACTTACTCCACTAATACTTGTTGTGAATTTTGTATTTTTTGCAATCGTTAAAGAAGCAGGAGAACCCGTTGGAGTAAACGTCATACTCAAGGTGGCCTCTGCAGCTGTTACAGAATTTGGAATAACATTCAAATGTTTTGCATGAGATACAACAGATTCTCTAAGAGATGCGGAATCTATAAACATTTCATTAACTGCCATGTTTGCATAGTATCCCATATAGTGGGTATTGTATGAAAGAACATCTAACAGAACATCCATGCCACTTCCAGTAAAATCATAATCTTGAAATTGTGATTGTGATGAAAGATAAGTTTTTAAATTTGATTTGATATCATCAAATTCTAAATCTGTAATTGATAATTTATTACTTGCCATTTATCGAGTCCTCTCCAAGAACAATGAAATTTCTATTGGTTCTGGTGTATTGATTACTGTAAAGTGTATTGAAACATTAAATCCGTTATTATCTAAATCTCCACTAACAATAACATTATCTACAATAACTCTGGGTTCATAATTTTGTAAACAAGTTTTAACAGCAATCTCAATATCATGTTTAGTATGAGCTGTAGATAAACCAAACAAATGTCTAGTTACTCCTCCATCAATTTCAGGATGAAAGTGTTTATCATAACGATTAGTTAAAATGAGATTTCTAACAGCTCGTTTGACAGCTTCTACATTTGTCTTCCGTACAATGTCTTTAGTTATAGGATGTTTGACAAAATCTAAATCCAGATCAGCCCATTGTCTATTATGAGTTGAAAGTCCCTTTGTATATATTGCAGCCATAACTTGTTCCTTGTATTACTATTTTCTGTGTGTTATAATGTATTGTAGGTTTGGTTAGGGATCAAGATATTACTTATATTAATTATCTTCTTTTCCCTTGTCCTTTATATCTTTTCCAGCTTATTCTTTTCTTCTTATTCTTTGGTCTGCTTCTAACAGAATGTCCAATAGATGTTACTTTTTTAATCACTTCTCGTTTATGCATAATGATCTCCTCATATATTTATAAGAGTTTTAGTAAATTAACCAAAAAGACCTTTTAATTTAATCTGTATTTCACCAGAGTTTACAGAAAAGCTTTTCTTTAAAGTTGCATAATCATTCCTAAAATTTTTAGTTGCAATTAGATGAAAATGAACATCGGTCGGTGAACCTTTTTTGCAGTTTACCATATACCCACCTTCACCCGGTTTGTTACCAAATTTAGTCATAACAAAATGTGCTACGATATCACCAGCCACTTTGTTTGCATTTGTAAAATTTGAACGGGATATAGATTTTATTTTTGTTTTTAAAGCATCCATTGATTTTTTAATATCTACAAATAATGGATAACTGGTGTGGCCAGAATAAAGATGTTTATTATTTGCAAACAAACTAAACATTGAATTATATAGTACAATAGAATCTGCTATATCAGTAACATTAAACTGAAGTAATGATTTAAAACTTTTAGCACCCTTTGTACTTTTTCCAAATGTTACAAACAAATTTGAGAATGCAAATAAGTAAGTTATTATTTCTTGACTTTTTAAATCACTTTTGAACTTACCTAATGTCATTGAGTCGTGACTTGGATATGATTTAACTTCACAGTTTTTCTTATCTAAAATTAAATCAGCTGCATCCCCACCTCTGTTTTCTGCTGCACGATTCTTTTTCTTACCATAATTAAATAACCAATATAAAGATACTTCACCATTACCAACACCAGCATTTGGTTTTTTAGTAAAGAGTTTTCCAAAAGACTTATGATCTTCTTTATGAATCTTCAAAGCTCCACCTCTTGACGGAACTTTGTATTCTCCTATTACTACTTTTTCTGTATCATCTAATGTATCTTCAATAATCATATTAAAACTTTTAGCCATCTAATTACTCCACTTTAAGCCACTGCATATCTTTACCATGTTTAACTGCATCATCCCAATCCTTATCATTTCGGAATATAGTAAACTCACCATGTGCCTGAGTATAACCAAGAACATTATCACCCTTCATTTTCTTTTTGAACTTCTCAGCAGCCTTGAGAACATTACGATCCTTCATGTCTTTCCAGCTCTTTACTTTTGCTTCCATAAATTCTTTGTATGTAGTTTCCATTAAAGTAGTCCTTTCAGTTGTTTGATTGTACTGTTTGTATTAACATGAAGAATACCAGTTCCACCAGCACTCTCCCATTCTCGTATGTTCTTCTTGTGGTCATCAATCAGTATTATATCTTTACTAGCATAATTCTTCTTATCTTTACGTTGTACAATATTGACTTGATTTTTTTGAATGCGGAGATTACTATGACACCATAGAACCTTACCTTTAATTACTTTCTCATCATTACCACAAACAGATGGACAGGCAGAGAGTATCTGAGGTTTATATTGTTTAATAAACCTCCAGAGCTGTTTGCCACCAGACTCCCATCCAGCTTCTGCCCAAAATTCTGTACCAGTTCCAGCCTCACCATGAAAGAATCCATCAATGACGCCCTGATTCAATTTAATCGTACCAAGATG
>JABGXK010000109.1 GCA_018675825.1 Flavobacteriales bacterium
TTGTAGTTACTCATAGAGATGGTATACCTGTCTTTATTAAAGATATTGGAGTAGCTTCAGATGCTAGTGCTATTCAAACTAATTTAGTTAGGATTGATGGAAAAGAACAAGTTTACCTTCCTATTTTCAAAAGACAAGGAGCAAATACTATAGCATCTGTTGAGGCAGTAAAGAGTGCATTACCTAAGCTTAAAGAAAGAATGCCAAATGATGTAAACCTAAATGTAATTTTTGATCAATCTTCATACGTTAAAAATGCTATTTCTTCTCTTATTTTTTCAGCTACAACTGGATTGATTCTTGTAATTTTAGTGTTGCTTTTATTCTTAGGTAATATGCGTTCTGCTTTAATAGTTTCTTTAAGTCTACCGCTTTCACTTATGACAGCATTTATATTTTTATCAGCTACTGGTCAAGCAATAAATAGTATAACATTAGGGGGTATTGCATTAGTACTAGGATTATTAGTTGATAATTCAATAGTTGTTCTTGAAAATATTAACAAGCATCTTGATATGGGAAAGTCTTCTTTAATAGCATCTATGGATGCTGCAAAAGAAGTTGCTACACCAGTCTTAGCGTCTTCTTTAGTAGTAGTTGTAGTTTTTATACCTACATTGTTTTTAACTGGAATTGCAAAGGATCTATTTTCACCTTTAGCTTTAACAGTTGCAGGAGCAATGATTGGATCTTATATTTTTTCATTAACTCTTATCCCTTTGCTTGCATCAAGATTATTTAAAAAGAGAACTCAAAAGAATAGTTCAAATTTTTTGAATGGTTTTGCGCATTTAATTGAAAGAATGAAAATTAAATATCATTCTAGTCTTCAGCATGTTTTAGAAAAAAAGAGTAAATACCTCATCCTTACTTCTGTACTGTTTTGTATTTCTTTATTTGGTTTTACCAATCTTGGATATGAATTATTCCCAAAAACTGATGTTGGTCAGATGGAGATATTAATAAGAAAAGAATCTGGAACTCCATTGAAAATAACAGAAAAAACTATAGCACAAATGGAAGAGATAATCTCTCAAGAACTTGGAGATGATTTATCTCAAATAGTTTCTAACATAGGTGTTTTCTATGATTTACCAGCTGCTTATACTCCCAACTCAGGAACGCAAGATGCTTTTATTAAAGCACAACTTATTGAGAATCATGAAAAATCTACTGACAGTTATGTTCCGATTTTAAGAAAAAGGTTTAAGAAAGAATTCCCTGGAGTAGAAGTTAGTTTTAATACTGGTGGTTTAATTACTGCTGCATTAAATGAGGGAAAAACTTCTCCAATAGACGTTCAGATAAAAGGAAATAAATTAGAAGTATTAAGATCTTTGGCAGAAAGATTAAGAGATACTATTAATGAAATTACATATACTAGAGATGTGAGAGTTTTACAAAGAATTGATCAACCAACTAAAGAAATTGATATTGATAGAGTTAAAGCCGCTGAATTGGGAGTTGAGCCTGTTGATGCTATTAAAAATTTAGTGTCTGCTCTTAACTCTTCCACAACCTTTAATAAAGCTTTTTGGATTGATGAGAATAATGGCAACCATTATTATGTTGGAGTTACTTATCCCGAGAGTGAAATTAATACTGAATCTACTTTAGATAATGTTATAGCAACCTCAAAATTTGGAAACCCAGTACCATATAAGCTTTTTTCTAGAATAACAGAGACAACCCAGCCAGTAGAAATTAATCATCATAATCTAACAAGAGAGTTTAATGTATATGCTAATGTTGAAGGTATTGATATTGGATCAGCATCTGATGAGATTGTTAGAAGAATTGAAATATTTAAAAGGACACTTCCAAAAGGCTATGAGGTTAATTTTGAAGGTGAAGTGGCAGTCATTAAAAGTTCATTTTCTAATCTAGGATTAGGCTTGATTTTATCAGTCTTATTTGCTTTTTTAATTATTACGCCATTGTTTAAGTCATTTAGACAGCCATTTGTAATAGTTTTAGCGTTTCCATTAGGATTAATTGGTGTTGTATTGATAATGTTTATTACAAAAACTAACATAAGTATTCAATCAATAATGGGTATTATCATGATGGTTGGAATTTCTGTTTCATATGGTAATATATTAATCGATAGAATTAATACATTAATAACTGGAGGTGAGAACATGAATAGTGCTATTATAAACGGTTCATTAGATCGATTTCGCCCTATATTAATGACAGCAGCAACTACAGTCTTTGGTTTATTACCCACTGCTATTGGTTTTGGAAATGCTGATGCTAATGCTCCACTTGCAATTGCTGTTATTGGTGGTACTATAGCTGCAGCTTTATTATCCTTGTATATAGTTCCTGTTTTATATTCACTAATATCAAAAAATAAAATTTATGAAAAATAAAATATTTTTAATCTTTATAGTAAGTTTATTATTTGGATGTTCAAATCCTATTGAAATTGAAAAGGCTTTAATTTTAGAAAATAATAAAAATACAACTGTCAAAGTTGTTAATCCTGAAAAA
>JABGXK010000013.1 GCA_018675825.1 Flavobacteriales bacterium
AAGCTTTAAGAAAAGATGTTACTGCAAAATGCTATGGTGGAGATATTAGTAGAAAACGAAAGCTGTTAGAAAAGCAAAAGAAAGGTAAAAAAAGAATGCGCCAAGTCGGTAATGTTGAGATACCTCAACAAGCATTTTTATCAGTTTTGCAATTAGATGATTAAAATGTTATTTTTGATTAAAACACTTATAAATGGGTAGAG
Source organism: Flavobacteriales bacterium (assembly GCA_018675825.1). GTDB lineage: Bacteria > Bacteroidota > Bacteroidia > Flavobacteriales > BACL11. The sequence goes on from JABGXK010000013.1 coordinate 204, forward strand.
CCTTTGAATTCAGAAAAGCAAGAAAAATGAAGCGTTGGTCAAAAATGGCTAAAACTTTTACCCGTATAGGAAAAGATATTGTAATTGCTGTTAAAGAAGGGGGAGCTAGTCCTGAAACAAATTCAAGGCTAAGACAAGTTATGCAAAATGCTAAAACTGCAAATATGCCAAAAGATAATGTCCTTCGTGCAATAAAAAAAGCAAGCAGTAAGGATACTGTAAATTATGAGGAAATTTCTCTTGAGGGATATGCTGTTAACGGAGTTGCTGTTTTTGTAGATTGTGCAACTAACAATAATAACAGAACAGTAGCTGATGTAAGGTCTTATTTTAGTAAATGTGATGGAGATTTAGGAATAAATGGATCTTTAAAATTTATATTTAATAGAAAAGGGGTTTTTACCATTGAACCTCATCAACTATCAATATCAATAGAAGATTTAGAGATGGAGCTTATTGATGCGGGATTAGAGGAGTTAGAGGTTGATGAAGATGCCTTAACCATCTACTGTGATTTTACTGATTTCAGCAACATGCAAAGAAAAATTGAAGAACTAGATATTGAAATTAATAATTCTGAACTTCAAAGAATTCCTACTATTAACAAGAAAATTACGACTGAACAATCAAAAAAAGTATTAAAACTACTTGATCTCCTTGAGGAAAATGAAGATGTTCAACAAGTTTTTCATAATATGGAACTTACAGAAGCGATATTAAAAACTATGGAGGCATAATGAATGTACTAATATTAGGAAATGGGGGAAGGGAGCATGCTCTAGCTTGGAAAATATCTCAAAGCAGCTCATGTAATAAACTTTTTATTGCCCCTGGTAATGCTGGTACAGAACTAATAGGGCTTAATATTGATATATCTGTAACGGATTTTCAAAGCATAAAAAAACTAGCAATAAAAGAGGAGGTTTCCATGATTATTGTTGGGCCGGAAGATCCCCTTGTTAAAGGCATATTTGATTTCTTTAAAAATGATAAATTTCTAAATCATATAACTGTAATTGGGCCATCTCAAGAAGGAGCTAAACTAGAGGGAAGCAAAGAGTTTGCAAAAGAGTTCATGATCAAAAATAATATACCAACGGCAAAATACCAGGCTTTTACCAAAAAGACAATTAAGGAAGGATATGACTTTTTAGAAACACTAAATCCACCATATGTATTGAAAGCAGATGGATTAGCTGCTGGAAAAGGAGTTTTGATTATCAATGAGATTAAAAAAGCAAAAGAAGAACTAGAAGCAATGCTTTTAAAATCTAAATTTGGAAAAGCCGGTAAAAAAGTTATTATAGAAGAATTTCTAGATGGTATTGAACTTTCTGTATTTGTTATAACAAATGGAGACTCATATAAAATTCTACCATCAGCTAAAGATTATAAAAGAATAGGAGAGGGAGATACTGGTCTTAATACTGGAGGTATGGGAGCTATTTCTCCAGTACCTTTTATTGATAGGTTTTTTATGGAAAAAATTGATCAAGAGATAATTAGACCTACAATAGAAGGTCTAAAGAAAGAGAATATTCACTATCAAGGATTTTTATTTATTGGTTTAATAAAAATTGGTTCAGAGATAAAAGTAATTGAATATAACGTTCGTTTAGGTGATCCAGAAACTGAGGTGGTAATACCAAGAATTAAATCTGATTTGTTAAATCTATTAAAAGGAATTCGAGATGGAACCTTTAGTGAAAAAGATTTAAATATCAGCGAAGATACAGCCGCAACAGTTATGCTGGTTTCAAAGGGATATCCAGAAAAATATATGACAGGACATACAATTACAAATTTTAAAAATTGTGAAAACAGTATAGTTTTTCATGCAGGAACTAAAAAACATAATGAAGAAACTCAAACTAATGGAGGTCGAATTATGGCAATAACTTCTTTAGGGAAAAACCCTGAAGATGCATTAAGAAAATCGTATAAGACAGCTAAAGATATTCATTTTGAGGGAAAAAACTATAGAAGAGATATTGGTTTTGATTTATAATGCCTTATGTTCTTCTCCATTTTTTTTGTGATTAAACATCATTAAAACCCATGTAACTAAGAAAATAAAAATAACCAATATATATATATAGTTTATTGTATTTCCTATTGAAGGCATAAACTCAAAAGTTGATGTAAAAAAATCACCAATAGCATTCCAAAAATCTTTCATCATAGTCTTTTATATTTAAATGTCAAATTTATATATTTTTGAATTAATAAATGCTACTTCAAACTCTTATAAATCCAAAACCTAAAACAATAGCTTATTTTGCTATTATATCCTCTATTTTTATGGGGCTTCCATATATTATAAATAGAACTTTTTGTATTCATGATCTACCGCTCTATCCTCATTGGTTACTTTTAATTTTCTCTATTTTCATTGTTCCATTACACGCATTTGGATTAAATAACTTAATCTATAAAAACAATATTATAAAGAAAGAAAACTTAATAATTGCTACTGTTTTTGTGCTTCTTAATTCATTAAATACAGGGGTTTTTGATAGCCTTATATCAAGTTTTTTAATGCTTTTTGTTATAAACTATCTTTTTGAATCATATCAAAAAGATTATCCATTTAAAGAGGTTTTTAGTGCTTCTTTAATTTTAGCGATCATCGTATATCTAAATCCTATTATGCTAATAATGTACTTGCTTGTTTTATTTAGCGGATTAGTATTTAGCTACGCAAATTGGAGAAGTCTTGTTGTGTCAATTATTGGCTTTTGTATTCCTTATATTTTATATGTTATATATTTAAGCCTATTTAGTGAGAAAATTAATATATCATTAATTTTTTCTCTACCTCAAATTTCATTAAATATAGAAATATGGAAATGGATCAATGAAGAGACAACATCCATGCTCATATTATTATTTATTGTTTTGATTTCATTTTTTGAGTTCTTTAACTGGTTATACAAAAAAAGTATTAGATCAAGAAAATCTTTTTTTATTATTTTACTTTATTTCTTATTCTCACTTTTAATTTGTTTGTTTGGATCTATAGATAATTGGTATATTTTAATCAGTCCTCTAAGCGTTTTTATTGCTAATTATTTTACGTATACAAAAAATCGAAGTATCGCAAATATTCTTTTTTATATTTTAATTATTAGTTCTTGTTACTCTCGGTGTGCGATTGTCATATAATATGTAAATTTACGTCCTAAATTATATATATGAAATTTGGAGTTGTCGTTTTTCCTGGATCTAATTGTGATAAAGATATTATTTCAGCTTTAGAAGATACTATAAATCAGAAGGTTATTGTGCTCTGGCATAAAGATACTGATCTTAAAAATTGTGATGTAATTTTTCTTCCTGGAGGTTTTTCTTTTGGCGATTACTTACGCTCAGGAGCTATAGCTAAATTCTCACCAATAATGGAAAAAGTAATTAATTTTGGTAAAGAAGGAGGAATTATTATAGGTATCTGTAATGGATTTCAAATACTCACGGAAAGCGGTCTACTTCCAGGTGCACTACTTCATAATACAAGTAATAAATTTATATGTAAGAATGTTAATTTAAAAATAACGAACACCGATTCCGTAGTGACTAAT
>JABGXK010000110.1 GCA_018675825.1 Flavobacteriales bacterium
ACCTGACGATCAAAACGACCAGGTCTTAACAAAGCAGGGTCTAATACATCTGGACGGTTTGTTGCTGCTATGACAATAACCCCTTCATTGCCTTCGAAACCATCCATTTCTACTAGTAATTGGTTTAAAGTTTGCTCACGTTCATCATGTCCACCACCTAAGCCAGCACCTCGATGGCGCCCGACTGCATCAATCTCATCAATAAATATTATACAAGGAGCTTTCTCTTTTGCTTGTTTAAATAAATCTCTTACTCTTGATGCTCCTACACCTACAAACATTTCTACAAAGTCAGATCCTGATAATGAAAAGAAAGGAACCTTAGCTTCGCCAGCAACAGCTTTTGCAAGTAATGTTTTACCAGTTCCAGGAGGTCCAATTAACATTGCTCCTCTAGGTATTTTCCCTCCAAGTTTTGTGTATTTCTCAGGCTTCTTTAAAAAATCTACAATTTCACTAATTTCTTCTTTCGCCCCTTCCAAACCAGCAACATCTTTAAATGTTACTTTAATATTTGCTTTATCTACAAGTTTACCTTTTGTTTTTCCAATACTAAATATTTGTCCACCTCCTGCACCACCTCCACTCATTCTTTTCATTATAAATATCCAAATTCCAATAAATAATACAAAAGGGACTATGGTCCAGAAAATATCTCCAAAATAATCTGTTTTCTTTATATATTCTACACCAATTTCTTCTTCTTCTTCAAAATCTTTTTGAGCATTTTCTAACTTTCTTTCAAAATTATCAACATTTCCTATATTAATATAAAAATGTGGACCTAAGTTCTGTGATTCTCCAAAAGTTTTTTTACTAACATTTTTAAATTCTTCTTCAGATAAAAATTCTCTTTTTATATAAATAAAAGCTTTTTCATTATTAATAACTGTGATTTTCTCAACTTTACCTTGTTGAAGCATTTGATTATTAAAATCTTTAAAATTTGTTGGTTTTGTAGCATCTGAATTAAATAGCTGTATACCTATAAAGAAAATAAATATTATTGCATATATCCAATAAATTTTAAACTTAAATTTATTTGGATTTAGATTTTTTTGATTATTAGATTTTTTATTTATCATTAATTATATATTAATTGTGTTGAATTTTATTTGCATCTGCCCATAATTCTTCTAAATTATAGAAAGTTCTTGTTTCATCTTGAAAAATATGTAATATTATATCTGAGTAATCCATTAATATCCATTCAGATCTATTATCAGATTCAATATTCCATGGTTTTTGTTTGGTGTTTTTCATAACAATTTTCCTAACATTTTCTCGTATTGCTTGAACATGTATATTGGATGTGCCTGAACAGATTACAAAATATTCACATATACTATTTTCTAATTTAGAAAAATTAAGTGAAATAATATTATTTCCTTTGATCTCTTTAATACCATTTATAATTTCTTTTAACAGAACATTTTTTTTTGGATTTAATTTTGGCATAAATATTGTTAAATTTACATTTGCAAAACTACACTTTTTCTACTAATAATATCTACAGATGTCATCTAGTTTTTTTACTAAAAATCATATAATATTAAATGAAATTGAATCTACTAATCAATTTCTTCTAGAATTAAATAAAACTACAAATCTTAATACTCCTATTGTTGTTACTACTGATTATCAGTTGTTAGGTAGAGGAAGAAAATCTAAGAAATGGGATAGTGAAAGAGGAAAGAATCTATTAATTAGTATCCTATTTAAGCATAATATTAATATAATTGATCAATTTAATTTTAGTATGCTGGTATCTTTAGTAATTAGTGATTTTATATCATTCTATATAAAGGAAAATGTCGCAATTAAATGGCCTAATGATATTATGGTTAAAGATAAAAAAATAGCTGGTTTTATTATTGATAATATAGTTTCAAACTCAATAATTAACACTTCTGTTGTAGGAGTTGGTATTAATATTAATCAAATTAATTTTAATAGTTACTCTCCTTTAGCAACTTCACTCTCTTTAGAAAACAAGTGTGAATATAATTTACATGTGATTCAAGAGAAATTTTTATCTTGTTTTGAAATTAGATATAAACAACACTTATCAAAGTGTTTCTTTAAAGAACAATATAATAACTTACTGTATTTAAAGAATAGATTTTTATTATTTGAAACAAATAATCTTAAATTTAATGCTCTTATTCAAAATGTTGATGAATATGGCAACTTAATTCTTCTTTTAAAAGATAATAAGAAAAAATCATTTTCTGTAAATGAAATAAGATTTTTATTTTAAATTTTACTTATTTGGTTTGCTAAATTGTGTAGAAATTGATTTAAAGACTTTTCTATCATTATTTTCATCATAAAATTAAGTTTTATATCTATCCCAAGAGTAACTTTACATTTATTTTTATCTGTATCTCCCTTTATTTTACAATTTAAATCAAAAAAAATATTTTTGTCTTTTGATTGGAGTTTTATTAGACTATAATTAGTTTTTTTAATTACTTTAAGTGATATTCTTGGTAGTTGAGTTACTTTAAAGCTACAACTATCTTCATTAGACTTAAATTCTTTAATTTCTTTTGGAAGAAAATCTTTAAGATTATTTAGATTACTGAATCTTATAAAAAATTCTTTGGCACTAATACTTGTTGTTGCTTCTGGACTTTTATAATGATGAATCATCTATTCCATTTTGATGGATCTTTTCTCCAATTATCTAATAGTTTTATATCTTTTTTGTCAATATAGTTTGATTTTACTGCTTCATTTAAAAGTGTTTTATAGTCACATAAGGATATTTTCTCACAATTTAAATTATTGAAATTATCTTCTGCTATATCAAAACTATATGAGAAAATTGAAATTAGTCCTCGTACATTTAAATCTTGTTTTCTAAGAGCTTCGACTGCTAATAGACTGCTTTTCCCACTACTGATAAGATCTTCTATTACAACAACTGATTGACCTTGATTATAATATCCTTCAATAAGATTTTTTTTACCATGGTCTTTGGTAGATGCTCTAACATATATAAATGGCAGGCCAAGTTCTTCTGCTACTAAGCATCCAATTGCAATTCCACCAGTTGCTACACCAGCAATAACATTTGCATGTGGATATTTATCTTTAATAATTTCACACATTTTCATTCTAATATGAGTTCTTATTTGAGGAAAAGACAAAGCTTTTCTATTATCACAATAAATTGGAGACTTCCAACCAGAAGCCCATGTAAAGGGATTATTTGGTTGTAAAATAATTGCGTTTATTTGCAATAAAAATTTTGCAACTTGTCTTGCATCTTCATCATAGATAACCATGCGACAAAAATATAAAGTTTTCATTAACAATAAGCCTAAAATCATTTTAGATAATTGGGAAGATTTTTGTAGTAGCTATAAAATTATTTATGCTGCTGGTGGAGTAGTATATAAAAATGATTTGTTATTGATGATTTTTAGAAATGGAAAATGGGATTTGCCAAAAGGTAAAAATGAATTTAATGAATCTAATGAGTCTTGTGCTATTAGAGAAGTAATGGAAGAGTGTGGTGTAAAAGATCTTAATATTATTAGATTTATACAAAATTCATATCATACATATTCGGTAAATTCTAAAAAAATTCTAAAAATTACTGCATGGTTTTTAATGGATTCTAATTGTCAGTTAAAATTATCGCCTCAGATTAATGAAGGAATATCTCAAGTTTCATGGGTAAATAAAGATGAAATTCCTGAGAAATTAAAAAATTCATATAATAATATTATTGATTTATTAAATGAAATATAATTTTATAATTTTACTTTTATGAAAAAGATTAATAAAGATATATCGTTGGCAAATACATTAACTGGTGATTTCTATTGTTCAGATACTATATTTAATGATTTAAAAGTTAAAGTTTTTGAAAGAAGTTGGCAATATATTTGTTCTGATGCGGATCTGAAAATTAAAAACTCAGTTGTTCCTTTTGTTTTACTAGATAAGTTCATTTCAGAACCTTTAATGTTAATTAAAAATAGTTACAAGATTAGTTGTTTGTCAAATGTCTGTACTCATAGAGGGAATATATTGGTTGATAAGAAAACTATTTTTAATGGTAATATAGTTTGCGGTTACCATGGTAGATCATTTAATAAGAATGGAGATTTTGTTTCTATGCCTGAAACTAAAGATATTAAAAACTTTCCATGTATTGATGATAATTTATCAAATATAAATCTAGAAAACTGGTTTCAATTTATTTTTATTTCTTTAGACCCAGTTATTTCTTTTGATAAAATTATTAGTGATATGTCTGGAAGAATTTCATGGATGCCAATAGATAAGTTTATTTTAAGAGAGGATCTTTCAAAATCATATACAATTGATGCTAATTGGGCTTTGTATTGTGATAATTACTTAGAGGGATTCCATATTCCTTTTATACATAAAGATCTGAAAGCTACACTAGATTATAAAAAGTATGATGTTGAAATTTTTGAATTTTCAAATCTGCAAATTGGTTATGCTGAGGAAGATGATATTTGTTTTGATTTTCCAGTAGATTCTATTGATTATGGTAAAAATATTGCTGCATATTATTTTTGGATTTTCCCTAACATGATGTTTAATTTTTATCCTTGGGGACTATCAATCAATATTGTTAAGCCAATATCTGCTAAGAAAACAGAAATTGAATTTAAGACTTTTGTATGGGATGAAACTAAACTTCAGCTTGGAGCTGGAGCTGATTTGGACAAGGTTGAACTTGAAGATGAAGAAATTGTCCAAAGAGTTCAAAAGGGTGTGAATTCACGTTTTTACAAACAAGGAAGGTTTTCTCCAAATATGGAAAAAGGAGTTCATCATTTTCATAGATTAATTAGTAAGTTTATGTTTAAATAATTATTATATATTTGTCAAAATACAAGTTATTATTTTCTTAAAAAAACTGCAATATATCTTAGTATTTAACGTTAATATAAATAAAAGAATATTTTTATGACAAATAGGGGTAGACCAACAACAAGAGCAAAAGGTTTAAAGAATGGTTTTTATTTAGAACTTAGAATGAAAGGTTCAAATAAAGCTACAAGAATTATGAGAGAAACTTATGATCAAGCTATGCTTGCTCTAACTCAATTTGATAATAAGATTGTTAAATATCTTGGAGAAGTAAAAGATAATTATTGGATGGATGGAGATAATAAAGGTCAGAAAATTGTTTAATTAAAAATGACAAACATTAAGTTTGTTTGGGAGTTTTTCGGCCCAGATTCAAAAAATCTATCAATACATCATTTAGCCCATCTTAAAGAATTTCTTGCTTTAGAAAAGATAGAATCTTTTGATAGTAGTTTTTCTGTAGAATCAGTAAACTTTTCATATAGTTATATTGTAGTTCAATCTAAATACCTAGATAATATTAAGTTAAAGTTGAAACCACATAAAGCTTTTAAAGCTTAATTTCTGTATTAATATCTAAATTAGATTAACTTAAAGTTGTTATGCTTTGCATAGTTATTTGTTGAATAATATTTAAGTTTGTATAAAATGTTTTAATTAATGCAGAATAACAGAAATATTATTTTTAAAAAGTTTAGAGACTGGAATTTAGTTTTTTATAATACTTTATTAAAGAATACACCATATTTAAATGCTGATATTGTATTTCCTCAACATATTATTTTAGAAGATAATTGGTTAGTAATTAAAGATGAGATTGAAGAAATAATTAAAAAAACTTCATCTCTTCCTAAATTTCATGAAGTTGATGATGGTCAAGAATATATTTCTGCAAATGATGGTATTTCTTGGAATATGTTGAATATTAAGACGTATGGTTTTTGGCATAAGGAGAATATAAAGCTTTGTCCTAGAACAGTAGAATTACTTAAGCCATTTAAAAATGTTTCTAGTATTTATTTTTCAATTCTTAGTCCTGGAAAGCATATTCCTCCTCATAATGGTCCTTATAAAGGTATTTTTAGATATCAGCTAGCTATTTCTGTTCCAAAGGTTGGAAAGTGTCAGCTTTTTGTTGATAATAAACCTTATAGTTGGACGGAGGGAAAGAGTGTGATTTTTGATGACACATTTGTTCATGAAGTTAAAAATGAAACTAAAGAAAAACGTATTGCTCTTTTAATGGATGTGAGAAGAGATGATTTCCCTTTCTTTTTAAAGATATATGATTATATTTTCTTTAAAATTATTCAGTTACTTGGTATCATAAATAAGACAATGCAAAAATCAACTGTTAGCTAGTTTCTATCAATTTTTTATCCTATAATAAGTTTTTATTTTTATCTCTTTTTAATAGTATATTTAAAAGTTTTATCATTTATTTTGCCTAAATTTTTAAATTATGATAACAAGATTATTTTTTTTTATTTTAATTATATTTCTACTTGATTTATATCTATTTTTTGGAGTTACTCCTTTTTTTCATAAATCTCATTTTTTAAATAAATATTTAAATTTTTTTTATTGGATTGTATCTCTTATAATATACTTTATTATTATATATGTTTTTCTAAATTACGAAAAGAGAACCCCTTCAATTCATTTTAATAATGATATTATAATTAGTAGTTTCATTTTTATAGTTTTTTTATCTAAATTTTTTGCTCTTATACCAATCATTATAGATGACATCTTAAGGATTTTTAGATTTTTATATTTATTCTTTTCTAACTTGATAGGTTCTAATGTTAATCCATCTACTTATGGTATTTCTAGATTTGAGTTTCTTCAAAAGACTTCTTTGTTTATAGGTTCTGCATTTTTTTTAACTTTTCTTTCAGGAATGAAATTTGGGAGATATAATTTTAAGTTAAAACATGTGAAGATTAATATTAAAAATTGGAGTAATAAAATTAAAGGTCTAAAATTAGTTCAAATTTCTGATTTACATCTTGGCGGATTTAATTCTATAGAAAAATTAGAAGAAGTTGTTAATCTAATTAATGATCAAGAGCCTGATTTGTTAGTTTTTACTGGAGATTTAGTTAATAATTATTATAATGAAGCTATTCCTTATATTGAAACCTTGAAAAAAATTAAATCAAAATATGGTAAATTCTCTGTACTTGGAAATCATGACTATTGTGATTATGTAGGATGGAAAAGATCAAGTAAGAAATGGAAAGATAATTTTAATAATATGTTATCAATTCATAAAGATATTGGATTTGATCTTCTATTAGATGAATCTAGACAGATTGAAATTAATGGTTCAAAATTTAATTTAGTTGGTGTTGAGAACTGGGGATCTAAATTCACTAAAGATGGTGATCTCAATAAAGCTATGAAGTTTACAGATAAAAACCTCCCCACTATTTTGCTTTCTCATGATCCATCTCATTGGACAGCCCAGGTTATTGATTTTCCCCAGCGAATTGATCTTCAGCTTTCTGGACATACTCATGGTATGCAATTTGGCATTGATATTCCAGGTATTAAATGGAGTCCTGCTAAATGGAGATACAAGCAATGGTCAGGTTTATATAAAGATAAATCTAAATCTAAATATATCTATGTTAATGCTGGAATTGGACATCTTGCTTATGCAGGTCGTGTTGGTATTATGCCAGAGATCTCAGTTTTAACTATTTCTTAGATATGAGTATTAAAGTTTTTAATAATCTTGATAGTATATCCTCTGATTTATGGAATAGTTCTATTGAAGACAATAATCTATTTGTTAGATATGATTTTTTAAAATACTATTTTGATAATCATAAGGATATTGAACATATTTATGTTATTAGTGAAAATGAAAGATTATATGGTCATGTTTTTAATATTAATCTTTCTGATATGTCGCATTATACTAAATATACTTTTTTGAGATATATATATTATTTTTTTGTACGTTTTATAAGATTAAGGTTCTTTTATTTTACAAATTCTTTTCTTACTAATATACCTGCTTTCTCTATTAATAACCTCTTTTATTTAAAAGAAATCTTATCTAATATCAATAAAAATATTAAATATGATTTTATAGTAATTCCAGATTTTTTATTTGATAATATCAATAATAGATCTGATTTAGATGAATTTGTTAAAGTTGAGGTAGAGGAAGAAATGATTTTAGATATTTCTAGTTCTTGGATAGATTTTAATTCATATAGAGATTCATTAAAAACTAAATATCGTAGTAGATTAGATAATATAACTAAAAGAAGTGTAGGCTTAGATGTTAAGTTATTAAAACGTGAAGATATTGAACTATATAAAGATTCTATTCAAAAATTATTTAATAATGTGACTAATGACGCTAATTTTAAAGGTACAATCTTTAATGTTAACACCTTATATGATTTATCAGAAAATCTCACTAATTTTAAATTATACGGATATTTCATTGATGATAAATTACTCGCTTTTTCATCTGAATTAACACATTTAGATACTCTCTATTCTTATTTTGTTGGTATTGATTATAATTATAATAAGCAGTATTCTTTATATGCAAGGATTTTATGTGAAACAATTAATAATGCAATCTTATTAAAAAAAAGGAGTCTTGTTTTTGGAAGAACTGCTAATGAGTTTAAAAGTAATTTTGGTGCTGTTCCTCATAAATCTTTTGTATACATATTAGTAAGAAACAAGTTTTTAAGGATAGTATTAAGGAAAATTCTAATTAGTATTAGGCCTAAGAAATGGATTCAAAGATTTCCATTTAAGTCAACAGCCTAATATTTTACTTTGGTATTATTTCAGCTTTAGGATCTATTTCAGAAATAATATTATACCAATGTTTAGCTTCTCCAGATCCAATAATTGGACCTGCGAATAGTTTATACACTTCTTCTTTAGAGTTAGATTGATTAGGAAGAAAAAAGTAATTAATGTCAAACTCAACAAAATCTTTTGATTTGCTCTCTTTTATTTTGATAGCTTCATCTTTATTGTCAAATTCACTAAATACAATTATAAATTCATTCTTTTTTAATGTAAAATTATATTTTAAAGGATCATTTTTAATTTCAGATTTTTCTGTTTTTTTAGTGCTATTTTTTTCATCTGCTGAATTAAGACTAATTAAAGTTCCTAAATCAAGGTTTTTAAGAATTAAGAAGCCAGTAAAAATAATTGCTATTATGAATAAATATCTTCTAAATTTATTAGTTTTTTTAGGATATTGTTCTTTTATATTAGTAAAATTTTCTATATTTTTTGCATCAGCTACTTTTTCTTTACTAGGATTAATTTGTTTTTGAT
>JABGXK010000111.1 GCA_018675825.1 Flavobacteriales bacterium
ACTACTGCTGCTGAAGAAACTCCTGCTGCTGAAGAAACTCCTGCTGCTGAAGAAACTCCTGCTGCTGAAGAAGCTCCTGCTGTTGAAGAAACTCCTGCTGCTGAAGAAACTCCTGCTACTGAAGAAACTCCTGCTGCTGAAGAAGCTCCTGCTGCTGAGGAATCAAAAAAAGAGAAAAAAGAAGAATCTTAATTATAAAAAATGCAAAATAAAGATTGCTTCTTAGTAGGAACAGTTTTTAAATTACACGGATACAAAGGGGATGTAAATATCTATAATGATGATGACATCCCTTTTAATTTTTCTTCTATTAAATATTTTTTAATTAACTTAGATAATAATCTAATACCATTTTTTGTAGATAGAGTTAGGTCAACTAAACCAAATATTATACTTGTAAAGTTTAAAGATATAAATTCAGAAAAAGAAGCTAAAAAAATACTTAAAAAAGCAGTGTTTTTACCAAATGAACTTTCACTAGTAGAAAACAACAATGGATTTACAGAGAAGCAACTTTTAGGTTTTACAATAATAGATATCAAAATGGGAGAATTAGGGAAAATCACATATATTAATTCACAAACTGCTCAACAATTAATTTATGTAAATAAGGATGGAAAAGAATTCTGTTTTCCTAAGCATGAACAATTTATAAAGAAAATAGATGTTAAAGAAAAAATAATGGAAGTAGAAATTTCTAAAGAATTATTAGACTTAAACTAATTCTTTATATAATAAATAAACCATAGTTTATAGTACAGTAAATCTCCATCTTAAGATTATTTTAAATCGCTATATTCCTCAATAAAATTTACCCCATTTTCTTCTAATTCTTTTAAAATAGGAATATAAATATCTTTACTTGTAGGTATTTTGACGCCAACAGATTTAATAGAACCATTTAAAATTAACTTGACTGAAATGGCAACAGGTAAACCAACAGTTTTTGCCATCGCAGTATTTCTTTGATTATCTCCGTATACAATTAATGAAGAATTTAATCTTTTAAACTTGTCATTTATAGAGAATTTAAACTGATGTTGCATTACAATCATATCTTTATCATTATCTTCTAATGATAATTTTTTTTCTGTAATTAATTGTAAAAATTGAGCTGGTGTAGCTGAATCTAAACCTAAAATATCATTTGAAAAAATCCCAAGCCATTCAATTTTTTTAAACTCATCAGAGTTTTTAGCAATAGATAGGTAACTACATAAATTTTCTGCTAATGACAGATTATCATTCTTTGGTAAGAATAGTTTAGTAAAATCACTACACTTCATAGGTTCAGAATTAGTAATCTTATATTCATCAGAAGTCATGCCAAGTTGAACAAAAATATCCCATGCTTTACAAAACCCCTTTTTTCTTAGTGTTCCTCTAAAAATAGTAGAAATATTGTCTAGTCCGTATGATTCGCGATATGACAATGAATCTCGATTAGCATATGCTTCAAATTCACCTTCATTAAGAATATTGACAATTTCAGTTCTTTTAAATAGTTTATTATATGGAATATATTTATAATTTTTATCTAAGAGATACTGAGCAGTTCCTTGACCAGCAAGAACAACATTTCTAGGATTCCAAGTAAACTTATAATTCCAAGGATTATTATCAAAATTAGGATGAATCAGTCCACCACAGAACGATTTAAAAGATATTATGTTAGCACCTAAAGATTTCAAATCATCAATTACTTTCATTGCAGACATATGATCAATTCCAGGATCAAGACCTATCTCATTTAATAAAATAATCCCATTTTCTTTTGCAAGATTATCTAATTCATATATTTCTTTTGAAACATAAGAGGCTGTAACTAAATTTTTTTTAAAACTTATACAGGCCTTAGCAACCAGAAGATGCATACTTGCTGGTAACATTGATACAACAATATCTGCTCTATCTATTTCTTGATTTCTTTGATTAACATCATTAATATCAAAAGATATTGGTCTAGAATTAATATGATTTTTAGCAGATTTTAATGCATGATCTATATTATAATCAGCAATTGTAATATTCCAATTACTATTTACACTCTCATTTAAAAGATAATCAATTAAAGTCACTGCAGATTTTCCAGAACCAATAACAAGAATTTTTTTCATTTTTAGAATTATTTTTTAAGCCGCTAATTTATTGTTTTATTCTAAACCATCAAAAAGATGTCATAAACTAATAGGGTAATAAATTATAAAATATAACTTTGTATGCTCTTAAACAAATAAGACAAATTATGACCGAAACAGGAAAGAGAGCAGAGAATGCTACCATATCTGATTTAGGAATAAAAAACTCTACAGCACATTGGAATCTCACTCCAAGTGAATTAATAGCAATCTCGTTAAAAGAAGGACAAGCAAAATTAACTTCACAAAAGGCGATTACAATAAATACTGGTAAATTCACAGGTAGATCCCCTATGGATCGATTTATTGTAAAGGATAAGATAACTAATAATACTGTTTGGTGGGGGAAGACAAACCTTGAATTTAATGAACATGATTTTGATATTTTATTTAAGAAAGTAGTTAGTTATTTAACTAATAAAGAAATTTATGTTAGAGATGTTTATGCTTGTGCAGATGAAAAATACAAACTAAATATTCGTGTCGTTAATGAATATGCATGGAGTAATCTATTTGCTTATAATATGTTTTTAAGACCAGATGATAAAGAAATAAATAGATTTTCTCATGAATGGCTAATATTAAATGCTCCAGGATTTCTAGCAGATCCAAAAACTGATGGAACAAGACAGGAAAACTTTGCAATCTTAAATTTTACAAAAAAAATAATACTTATTGGAGGAACTGGATATACTGGAGAAATTAAGAAAGGGATTTTTTCAGCATTAAATTTTATTCTTCCAGTTGAGTATAATGTGTTACCTATGCATTGTAGTGCTAATATAGGTAAGAAAAATGATACCTCAATTTTTTTCGGATTATCAGGCACAGGGAAAACTACTTTATCAGCAGATCCAACAAGACATCTTATTGGTGATGATGAACATGGTTGGGATGGTGATACAGTCTTTAATTTTGAAGGAGGGTGTTATGCAAAATGTATTGATTTATCACAAGAGAAAGAACCAGATATATATTCTGCTATCAAAGAAGGGGCACTTTTAGAAAATATTTCTTTTTTTAAAGGAACTAACAAAGTAAATTATGAAGACACAACAATCACTGAAAATACAAGAGTCTCATACCCTATTGAACATATTAAAAACATTGCAATTCCTTCGCTAGGTAAAAACATAAAAAACATCTTCTTTTTAACTGCTGATGCTTTTGGGGTATTACCACCAGTATCTAAATTAACAAAGGGACAAGCTATGTACCATTTTATTTCAGG
>JABGXK010000112.1 GCA_018675825.1 Flavobacteriales bacterium
TAATAAAGAAAGTATAAATAAAGGATCCGTTAGCAAATTACTCTCCTGATTTAAAATAATTTAAGAAGGCATCTTGTGGTATTGAAACCTTACCAAACTGTTTCATTTTCTTCTTTCCATCTTTTTGCTTTTCAAGAAGCTTCTTTTTTCTACTAATATCTCCACCATAGCATTTTGCAGTAACATCTTTTCTTAAAGCTTTAACTGTTTCTCTTGAAATAATTTTTGAGCCAATTGCAGATTGAATAGCAATATCAAATTGTTGCCTAGGGATTAATTCTTTAAGCTTAGAGCATAATTTCTTTCCTAATGCATAAGAGTTATCTTTATGAACTAAGGCGGATAGCGCATCTACAGGGTCTCCGTTTAATAAGATATCAAGTTTTGCTAAATTAGAGACTTTATAATCCATAGGATAATAATCAAATGAAGCATATCCTTTTGAAACCGATTTAAGCTTATCATAAAAATCAAAAACGATTTCTCCTAGAGGCATTTCAAAGCTAATTTCTACTCTATCTATGGATAGGTATACCTGATTTTTCAACTCACCTCTTTTTGAAATACATAAATTCATTACTTGACCAATAAAGTCTGATTTTGTTATTATCTGTGCTTTTATATAAGGCTCTTCTACATAAGACAGGGTACTTGGATCTGGATAGTCACTTGGATTATGAATAATTAATTTTTCATTATTATGTTTATATGCGTAGTATGATACATTTGGAACTGTTGTTATTACAGTCATTTCAAATTCCCTCTCTAGTCTTTCTTGAATAATCTCCATATGTAACATCCCCAAGAAACCACATCTAAAGCCAAAACCTAATGCTACAGATGATTCTGTTTCATAAGTTAGCGAAGCATCATTTAGTTGTAGCTTCTCCATTGAGCTTCTTAATTCTTCAAAATCTTCATTATCTACTGGATATATTCCAGCAAAAACCATCGGTTTAACTTCCTCAAAACCTTTAACCGGCTCTTTTGCTGGATTTAATACTGAGGTTATAGTATCTCCCACCTGAACCTCCTTAGCTTCTTTTATCCCTGATATTATATAACCAACATCTCCAGCCTTCATTATTTTTTCAGGAAACTGTACAAGCCTCAAAGCGCCAATTTCTTCAGCTAAGTATTCTTTACCTGTTGACATAAACTTAACCTTCTCACCTTTTTGTATTGAACCGTTAATTATCTTAAAATACGCTTCAATTCCTCTGAAGGTATTATAAACTGAATCAAATATCATAGCTTGTAATGGTGCTTTTGGATCTCCTTTGGGAGGAGGGATTCTATTAATAATAGCCTTAATAATTTCACTAATTCCTATTCCAGTTTTAGCACTAGCAGCAATAATCTCTTCTTTTTCACACCCAAGTAAATCAACAATTTCATCTTTAACTACTTCTGGATCTGCGCTAGGTAGATCTATTTTGTTTAATACTGGTATTATTTCTAAATCATTATCTAATGCTAGATATAAATTTGAGATAGTTTGTGCTTGTATTCCTTGAGCGGCATCTACTATAAGTAAAGCACCTTCACAAGCGGCAATTGATCGAGAAACTTCATATGAAAAATCTACATGTCCCGGTGTATCAATTAAATTAAGTATGTAGTCATTATTATTAAATTTGTAATTCATCTGAATAGCATGGCTTTTAATTGTGATTCCACGCTCTTTTTCAAGATCCATATCATCTAATAATTGATCTTGGGAATCTCTTTCACTTACCGCTCCGGTAAACTCAAGTAATCTGTCTGCTAAAGTGCTTTTACCATGATCAATATGAGCTATAATACAAAAATTTCTAATATTTTTCATCACTGGCGAAAATACATTTTTTCAAAATCAATACGTTATTAAATTTTGTATTATTGTTAATGTAAAAAACAATATAATGAATAAAGTAAAAATAAATAGAAAAAGACACATACTTAAGTCAATTACATGGAATCTTTTAGCAATGACAACGACTTATTTCGTTTTAACGATGCTTCCCCCTTATTTAGACATTCCTCCTATTTCTAAAGATATGGCTTTATCTTTGGTTGTACTAGATAGGGTAGTTAAATTACTTTTTTATTACTTCCATGAAAGAGTTTGGTTTTCATCTAACTATGGGGTTATAAAAGACAAATAGTTTACTTTTCCTTATATTCATAAATAATTTTTATTCTTTCTTTTTCAATCGCCTCTAATTCTTCATCGATTTCCCACTGATATTTTTTTCTTTTTGGTCCTTCTTTTCTGAAAAACCAAGCTATGATAATTCCTGCAATAAAACCGGATAGATGTCCTTCCCAAGAAATCCCTGGATTAATAGGAAGAAGACCCCAGAATAAGCTTCCATAAATAAATATTACTATTAAAGACATAGCAGATAATCTTTTATTATTACTTAGTAAGCCACTAAAAAATATAAAGCTAGCTAGAGCATAAATAACTCCACTTGCACCTATATGAAAAACTAGCCCAGAAGGAAGCCCATCATGTGAAAAAGTCTGGTTTCTACCAATCCCCCATAATAAAATCCCAGAAGTAAGAAATAGCCATAAAAAAATTTCCTTGTAATTTTTTTTATAAAAAAAACAAAGCGCCCCACCAAGCATTATAATAGGTAGGGTATTATTTATTAAATGTTCAATATCTCCATGTATAAATGGAGATAGTAAAACACCTTTTAGTCCTGAAATTTTTCTAGGTAATACCCCATAGTCATTAAAGGAAAATTCACATGCATTTTCTGTTAATTTTACTATCCACATAACAAGCCCAAAAAGGAAGGGAGCTATAAATACCTTTATAACGCTATATTTTAATTTTTGATTCATTGGGGCTTTTATATTACACTATAAAAGTATGATTTTTAAAAGTAAAGTATATTATAAATTGTACTTTTACTTTGATATGAATAAAAAAAAGAAGCTGTTTTTACTAGATGCATTTGCCTTAATATATAGAGCTTATTTTGCATTTGTTAAAAATCCTAGAATAAACTCTAAAGGACTTGACACATCAGCTATTTTTGGTTTTACAAATACACTTATTGAGGTAATTAAGAAGCAGAAGCCCTCACATTTAGCTGTTGTTTTTGATACTAAAAAGCCAACACAAAGACATATTGATTATCCAGGTTACAAAGCACATCGCGATGCAATGCCAGAGGGTATTTCTGAAGCCCTCCCTTATATTGATAGGCTTCTTGAAGCGCTTGGTATTCCCAAGATTTATAAAGATGGTTTTGAAGCTGATGATGTCATAGGAACTTTAGCTATAAAAGCTGAAAAAGAAGGTTTTCAGGTATTTATGATGACTTCTGATAAAGACTTTGCTCAATTGGTTTCGGAAAATATTTTTATGTATAGACCAGGGAACAAGTGGCAGCCTACTGAAACCTGGGGAATTAAAGAGGTTTTAGACAAGTTCAGTATTAAAAAAGTAAGTCAGGTTATTGATTTTTTAGCTATGATGGGGGATGCAGCAGATAATATTCCCGGAATATCAGGTGTTGGTAAGAAAACGGCTCAAAAATTTATAGCTGAGTATGGATCTGTTGAAGGGTTATTTGCTAATGTGGACTCTTTAAAAGGAAAAATACAAGAAAAGGTAAGAGCCTCTAAAGAGATTGGATTATTGTCTAAAAAACTCGTTACCATTATCACAGATGTTCCTGTAGATTTTGATGAAGATAAAATGCTGCTTAAAATAGAAAGTAGGGATACTATCTTAGAATTTTTTAATGAGCTTGAATTTAGGAATGTTATTGATAGATTATTTAAAAATGAGGAAACCCAAAAGATCTCTACAGAAGACCAGAACATTAAAGAAGCAATAGTAATCAATGATCAAATTGATCTTTTTTCTGATCCAAGTAATCAATTAAAAACTAAAGAAAATCAAAGATTAGAAGAGATAAACCATATAGTATGTAATTCTGAAATAGATTTATTAGGTTTTTTAACAAAATCTGTTAATCAAAATTTGTTGGTTTTTCGAACTGTAATTAATGATTTTAATAGTAATAATAGCATATTAGGTATTTCTATAAAATTTTCTTCAGATCACATAATGTATGTTCCTTTAGATAATAGAAACAGAATAAAATATATTGAACTTCTAAGGCCAGTATTTAAGGATCAAAAATTTACAAAGATTAGTCATAACATTAAGGATCAGATTAAATTATTGTCTCACAACGGCATTTATTTAGATAAAAATCTATTTGACATAGCTATTGCTCATTATATTCTACATCCTGACCTTAGGCATAACCTTGACTTAATATCAGAAAACTATCTCTCTATATCATTGGATGTTGATACTATTAAAAAAGGAAAAAATAAATACACATTATCTGATTTAAGCATTGAGGCTATTTCCTCAAGGTTTAATAAGCAGGTAGATATAATAAACAAGCTTTACGAGATTTTTAAACAAGAGCTAAATAAAGATGGAGTAATGGATTTATTCAATGATATTGAAATGCCTTTACTGCAAGTGTTAAGTAAAATGGAACTAGAGGGAATTAATTTAGATGTTGATATGCTGAAAGACTATTCTATTGAGCTTGAAAAAGTAGCATTACAGACCTCCAACATAATCCATGAGCTAGCAGAAGCTGATTTTAATATATCATCACCAAAACAGTTGGGGGTTGTGTTATTTGAGAAAATGCAGCTTGTAAAAAAACCTAAAAAAACAAAATCAGGACAATATTCAACTTCCGAAGAGACCTTACAAAAACTACGTAGTGAACATAAAATAATTGATTATATACTTGATTATAGAGAGCTTAAAAAGTTATTATCAACATATGTTAATGCGCTTCCTGAGATTATAGATCCTAAAACAAAAAGAATTCATACAACATTTAATCAATCTGTGGCATCAACTGGAAGACTAAGTTCTGTTCGCCCAAATTTACAGAATATTCCCATTAGAACAGAAAGAGGCATGAAAATACGTCAAGCTTTTATTGCTAGCAAAGACCACCTTCTACTAGCTGCTGATTATTCACAAATAGAGCTAAGAATAATGGCTTCTCTGAGTAAAGATAAAAGCATGATAGATGCATTCAATAATGGTTTAGATATTCATTCTGCTACTGCTGCAAAAGTATACAATGTAGATTTAAAAGATGTAGACAAAATAATGAGAAGTAATGCAAAGTCTGTCAATTTTGGTATTATATATGGAATATCTGCATTTGGTCTCTCTCAAAATATTGGAATTAGTCGAGGAGAGTCTAAAAAAATAATAGATCAGTATTTTGATGAATTTCCTGGAGTTAAAGATTATATGGATTCATCTATTCTGAAAGCTCGAGAGCTGGAATATGTAGAAACTATTTTTGGGAGAAGACGTTATTTAAAGGATATTAATTCAAGAAACGCTATCATGCGTGGTGCTGCAGAAAGAAATGCTATTAATGCTCCTATTCAGGGAACTGCAGCTGATATTATTAAAATCGCAATGATAAAAATTGACGAAGAATTATCTAAAAACAAGATGAAATCTAAAATGATTTTACAAGTTCATGATGAGTTAATTTTTGATATGCATGTAGATGAAGAGCAGGAATTAAGAATTATTGTGGCAGAATCAATGAGTAAGGCTTGCTCCTTAGAAGTTCCTTTGATTGTTGATATAGGTGTTGGAATTCATTGGCTTGAAGCTCACTAATGAATATACAGACCTATTTCTTATTAAAAAGCTGGAACAAAACTACTAATGATATAACCCCAATAAAAGAAGGCCCTGCACTTTGAATATTAGATATTGGATCCCATCCTAGAATATCATCATCTATTAACAATTGAACAACAATACCTAAACATAAGAATGTTAATGCTAATTTAATCGCTTTATTTAAATTGTCTATTAGTAAATTATATAATTTTTTCATAATGTGTAATTTAATAACGAGATAAAGGTAATTAAAATTTTAAAATAAAATAGCCCTACTTTTCTGTAGGGCTATTTTAATAATTATTGTAAAGATTTTTACTTGTTATTCGATAATAATCCGAATAATACACATAAAGCAACTAATCCAGCAAAACCACCTCCACCTAAGGAATCTATGATGTTAGTTACATTACCGATTGCATCCATTCCAAACATCCCTTCAGGATATACAAGTTGCACAGCAACACCTAGTCCTAATACTGTTAAAACTAAACCAGTTAAGCCTTTAAAAAAGCCATTAAAATATTTAAATACATTGTCCATAATTTATTAATTTGATTAATACTGTCGACAAACTTAGAAAGAAAAGATCTTGGTCATTAAGATTAAGCTTAAAAAAGTTTTATCATGACTTTTTTTAATTAACTGTATATTAAGACTGTATTTTTAAATGTAAACGTTTGATTTTCAATAGTTTGTACTGATATAATTTAAAATTATATTATTTTTTTATTGACTTTCTTCACATTTTATTGTTAAAAATTGTCAGACTATGTAATTATTTGATTAACAAGTGCTTAGGTTAAAAAATGAGGGCTTTTTACTCTTTTTTATCTCCTATATCACCAAATCTCTTAATGAGACCATATTGCTGTCAAATTTTGGTAAATTATTCATCAAATAGGCTATTTTCTGAGCAATTACTTTTGGATTAACTAGCTCATTATTATTATAGTACTCAATAAACCTCCCCCTTAAGGGGAATTTAGTTTTTTCAGTATTTCTTATTTTAAGCTGCATGTCTGTGTCTACCACTCCTGGATAAACTGAGTAAGCTTTCACATTATTGTTTTCTGCTTCAATCATTCTGGTCAACATATCTATTGCGGATTTACTTTGGCAATAGGTTCCCCAAGATTCAATTGGTCTAAGCGCTGCCCCTGAACTTATATTAATAATAATCTTTGAATTACCCTTATAAAAATTAATAATATTGTTGCAAAATATTGTAGGTGCAATAAGATTGATATTAAATTCATTGATAATTTCACTTGATTTTTTATTTCCTATTTTATCTATTACTCCAATCTCACCAGCATTATTAATTAAAAAAACCTGATCATTCTTGTTAATCTCTGGTAGTTTAATACTATCTATAGAGTTAACATCCGATAAATCAGTTTTTTGAAATTTGAAATTTATATGATTAATAGAATTGGTTCTTGAGTAACCATAAACTTTAAATCCACTTTCAAGTAAAAGTAAAGCAAGTTCTCTGCCAATCCCTTTACTACTACCTGTTACTATGGCGTTTTTTATCAAAATATTTTATTTAATGCCTTACCAAGATCTTCTTGTAGATCTTCTATATCTTCAATTCCTACACTGAGTCTAATTAGAGAATCTACTACGCCTGTTTTTTCTCTTTCAACTTTTGGGATAGCAGCGTGAGTCATACTAGCAGGATGGCCTATTAGAGATTCTACCCCTCCTAAACTTTCTGCAAGAGTAAAAAAATGAGTGCTAGAAACTACTTTAATTGCGTCCTTGAGTTTATTTCCAATCAAGTCAAATGAAATCATTCCTCCAAAATCATTCATTTGTCTTTTTGCAATATCATGGTTAGGATGACTTTTAAAACCTGGCCAGTATACATTATTCACCTTAGGATGATTTTTTAAGAATTCTGCAATAACTTTACCGTTTTCACAATGCCTTTGCATTCGTACATGCAGGGTTTTTATCCCCCGTAGCACCAAAAAGGCATCTTGAGGACCAGGTACCCCACCACAACTATTTTGAAGGAAGTATAGCTCTTCTGCAATTTTCTCGTTGTTACATATTGCGGCTCCCATTACTA
>JABGXK010000113.1 GCA_018675825.1 Flavobacteriales bacterium
AGAGATTACTTTAACTTCAATATTATCTGATCCACAGGAAGCTATTATAATAGTTACAATAAATATTTTGGTTATTTTAGTCATATTACTTTTTATTTAATTTTAGTAACTGGAGAGGGTGTCGAACCCTCTTACCTCTGCAGGTAACACTCGATAGTCTAGTTCCAAAAAAACACACAATTTATTTTTTAAGGTATTAACACATCATCAATAACATGGATCCATCCATTACTTACATCTACCGATTTCAATATTTTAGATCCTCCAATAAAAATCTCATCATCAATCTCCTCAATAATTAAATATTCTCCTGAAGCCATATATAATTTCCTGCCTTTCTTAGCTTCCTTTCTTAATTGTTTCTCAGGATAATTTGATGGCGCAACATGATTAATTAATATATTGATTAATGTTGCTCTATTCTGTATCCTAACAAGATTTTCTAATGTCCCCTCAGGCAGATCCTCAAATGCAGTATTTAAAGGAGCAAAAATTGTTAAAGGACCAGTATTAACTACAGCATCTTCAACTCCTGCAGTTTCAATAGCAGATACTAAAGTCGAGAATTCAGGAATTGACATAGCTACTTGTAATGCGTTAAGTTGTTCACCCTCAACCGCCTCAATTGAAGCCTGTCCATTATGAATATTTTCAGATATTTCCTGTGTTATCTGATTATCTATAGAATCGTTTTCTTGAGAACATGAGAATAATAGAGTAATGATTATTGCTATGATTAATGAGTTATATATTGTTTTAAGCATATCTTTTCTTTTAAAATTATACTACAAAATAAAAGAGGATATGAATCATATTTTATGACAATCGTCATACTTTTAAAAAAAAATATAATCTTTTATGGTTTTGGGGAATATCTCTTATAATTATTACTTTTTGATAGTATTATTAAACTTGTTAGGCTGTAATTTCCAAAACTTGAATAAATGAAAAATCAATGTGAAACCCAAAAAAATAATGAAAAAAGTAGAATAAAAAGAAAATTAAAACAATTTGTAAAGTTCTAAGTATACTCATGATTTTAGATATTGAATATTAAAAATATTGCCTCTTCTTTTTATACATTATGGTGATAACCTATTAATTGTCCAAGTTTTATTTTTAATTGTATATATAAATCTATCATGTAACCTATTTACTCTAGCTTGCCAGAACTCAAATGATGAAGGGATTAATCGATAACCTCCCCAAAATAAAGGGCATGGAATTGTTTTGTTTTTATATTTTTTAGTGTATCTAGCAATCTGATCTTGAAAATCTTTTTTTGAATGAATAACAGAGCTTTGCTTAGATGCCCATGCTCCAATTTTACTCTTTCTTGATCGTGTTTTAAAATAATTCTGTGATTCTTCTAGAGAAACCTTTTCTATTTTACCAGTTATCCGTACTTGCCTTTCTATTAACGGCCAATAAAATAGGAGGGATACATTTGGGTTTTCTTGAATATCAAGTGACTTATTACTTTTATAATTTGTAAAAAAAACAAATCCCTGTTTATCCATTGTTTTCAAAAGGACAATCCTGGAAGAAGGTGTTCCCTCCTTACTTATTGTACTTAACACTAAAAGACTCTTCTCACTAAAAAAGTTCGAAATTAGGACCGTAAGGCCCATCAAAAAAAAAACCCACTTATATGAGTGGTATTTATTTACTATGTCGTGGTAGCAGGATTACAACCAACACTTATTTCACTAGATTACAGTAAGCTTTTAAACTAAAATTTGCACCGCC
Organism: Flavobacteriales bacterium; assembly: GCA_018675825.1. Lineage (GTDB taxonomy): Bacteria > Bacteroidota > Bacteroidia > Flavobacteriales > BACL11. Next base: position 1,750 of record JABGXK010000113.1, read on the forward strand.
TTCTATTGAATAATTAATAACATAATCATCTATAGTAGTTTATCTTAACTCTTAAATCATACATCCTTATCAACAACCTTTCCCTGCTTAAAGTCAGTAGAATCTACATTTTCAGATATTCTTTTTTTTGCATCATCAATTGATTTAATAACTTCCTCATTAACCACTTTACGCATAGTTTCTATATCTACTAATCCTACATCACCTTTAGCTTTTTCTACTTCTATCAATTGTTTATTCCTATAAGAATTAGAGTTATTTGCTGGATTCATAAGAATCCTACAAACAAAATAGCCTGCACTAAAGATCAATAAACTATTCACTACAACCATAAAACTTCCATTTCTTTGTGGATTCCCAAAAATTTGATCAAAATTATTTTTCATTTTTATATATTTTAGTTCTTATTATTATTTCATTTTTTTCACGCATTGTAATATTAAAATTGCCAATCCAAACACCAAAACAACTTCTTCTTATATCATCCAAATACCGGTGATCATATTTAAGTAGATCTATCCCAACATCATCAATTTCTTTTCGAGTAAAAGTGACTACATTCTTATCTTGCATTAATACTCGTAACTTATTAATATTTGAAGTTCTTGGAATAGAGTTACCTTCCTTAAATAACTTTTTTTCTTGATTTGAGAATTTGTTATTACACTCATCTGTACAAAATTTAGCAGAACCATGCCTTGCCATAAATTCTGCTTTATGGCAATCATTCCCTTTATTTTTGCAAACTCTATAGCGCTTGTGACTTCTATCAACATCTTCAGTTGTATAATATACTTTTTCCATTTTATTATTTCTTTTTAAAATCGTTTATAATAACAACTATCAAGATATACTAATACATCTGACAATCGGAACCAAATCTTGCCGGTACGAGAATCTTTGGAGAATGATAATTTCCCTTCATTCCTTAACTTCTGCGCTTTAGTTGCTGAGATTTTTAGATACTCCATTAAGCCTTTGTTGTCTAATATCTCATGCTCTACAGATCTTCCTGTTTTTTTAACAGCTTCTATTAGATAATCTAATTTCTGCTCTACACTTTCTAAACCTTTCAGCTTTAATTCGAATTTTTCCATTTTTTAAAATTGTATTTATTTCTGATTGCAATTTAGAGACAATATAATATCAGAAAACCGAAATTTATACTTAAAATTAAATTTCGGTCGAAATATGAACAATTGAAAACTTTACAGATAGAAGTGAAATTAAAAACTAAAAATCTTTAAAAAATTCATTAATTTTATTTTCCATTAACGGATTTATAGCATTGTTCTTCGATATGTTTTCAGCTGAAAACTCTTTACCCTTATGAAGAAAAGTATCTCTTGTTTTTTGCCACATGTCCTTTTTAGCTATTAAATTATACTTTTTTAACTTAATAATTGTTAACCTTAATATAGGCTGTTGAGAGATCCAATTTATTTTGGATTTAACTTTATTTCCTGAGAAACAATCTTGAAATCTTTCAAAAGAAACATCTTTAATAAAAAATTCTTTACTGTAATCTTTATGCATTAAAAAATTATAAATACTCTCTAACTGTTCACTACTACCTTTAAACTTAAAATATTTTAAGGGTTTTTGTGTTTTATTGATTGGCTTTTTGTATTTAATAATTGGCAAGAATGAAAAAACATCCTCTAACTTCTCCTTATACATTAACAACTTAGATAATTCCCGTTCATTAATAGGGTCAGTATTAGATATTTCTTTATTTAAAGTAGCGCGAATCAAGGTGATATATTCCTCTCTCCCTTCCTTTAAACTTTCAAAATCTTTAACTAGTAATATCTTAAATTCTTCAGCATGTCTCCCTATTGCTTTCTGAGATAAATCAAAAGTAAGAATATTCTGTAGTTCAAAATATTTTTTTTATTAGCATCAGGCTTTAAAGTAAAACTTCAAGTCAGAAAATATTCTTTTGATTCATTTATATGTTTTACTTCAACAAAAAATGATAAAACATCTTTACTTAATTTTAAGAAATCCTCAAGCCATTTTTTCTCAGTTAGCAAAAGAGATTTCTTGTTTTTAGTATTGACTTCTATTTTTTTTATAGCCTTCATAAATGTTAAATTGTCAAACAATAATAAGCAAAATGATTGAAATAAGAAAATTTTGTTATTTTAAGATGGAAGGAAAATACCCATTTGTTCTACCAATGTTCTACCACCCCTGTTTTTAGGCATAAAAAAAGACCCTAAAAAGGGTCTTCCGTATCTAGTAGCGTGAGGGAGATTTGAACTCCCGACCTCAGGGTTATGAATCCTGCGCTCTAACCAACTGAGCTACCACGCCAAATTTAGGCATCAAATATAATACTTTAACTTATTTAATGATATGAAATTATAAATTATGAACGATCAATTTCATTTAGTAATGGAGTATAATGTTTTAGTGTTCTTAAAAATAAAACAATTACCATTGACACTAAAAAGAAAATAAGTTTACTTAATTCTAAATGAACAAGATCATTATTAATAATTCCTCTCACAATATCAATAAATAAAAGTCCAGATATTGCAGATAAATAGCTAGCATATTCTCTTCTTAAGATTGACTTAAATGAAAACTTAACTGACGAAATAGACATACTAAGTTTTTTAGGAAGAAAAGCAGGAACTAAATTTGACCATTTAAGAAACTTATCTCCAAATTTATTTTCAAGAAACTTTTCTTCTGCAAACATTATTCTTTCATAATATAACCAGAATAGTAGTGACATTATCAAAGGAAATAATAAAGAATACGTATAAATAGAGATGGATAACCAAATTAAATAATTACCTAAATATAAAGGATGACGAAGGATAGAATAAATCCCAGTAGTATTTAATGTATCTGCTATCTGAGATTTAGTATTTCTACCACTTGTCCCAGATGGAGTTGTTCCAATAGTATAACATCTTAAAGCAAAACCTATAATAAAAATAATAACAATAAGAATATGATAAGATATTGAGCTGACAACAGAATATAAATTATATAATTCAGATAAATATATAAATGGAATAGCTAATAAGAAAAGAATTAAAGGAAATTGGCCTCTGTATTTAAATAAAAAATTACCTTGTTTTTCAAATGATTGTTCTAATGACATATTAAAATATTATCTTTGTATTCAATTTTGTAAAATTAAAAAAAGAAATGTCAGATTTAATAAAATATTCAATAGAGTTATCAATTAACTCATCAGTTAATATTTTATACAAGAGATTAAGTACTCCGAGTGGATTAGAAGAATGGTTTGCTGATAATGTTAATCTAAAGGACAATGTATTTACTTTTTTTTGGGATGGCAGTGAACAATCAGCAAAATTACTTAAGAAAAAGACTAATAAATTTATTCAATTTAAATGGTTAGATGATGAATATAAGGATTCATATTTTGAATTTAATATTCAAGTTGATGAAATGACTTCTGATGTTTCAATAGTAATTACTGATTTTGCTGAAGATAATGATGAAAAAGAGGAGCAAATTTTACTTTGGGAGCAACAAATTGAAAACCTAAAAAGAGCTATTGGCTCATAATGAATAAATATATTGAAAAAGATAAATTTATATCTGATTAAATCTTTTATAGGTCCATTTCTCATCTCACTAATTATCGTAATATTTATTTTGCTAATGCAATTCTTATGGAAATATATTGATGATCTTATCGGAAAAGGACTAGATACTTTTCAAGTTTCACAACTCATTATGTATTCTATTGCTAGATTTATTCCACTTGCACTTCCAATAGCAGTTTTAGTATCATCTGTAATGGTAATTGGAAAGTTAGGTGAAGACTATGAACTTTCCGCATTACAATCTTCTGGAATTTCATTTTTAAAAATTATAAAACCCATATTCTTAATAGTTATTGTAATAAGTAGTTTTTCATACATATTTTCTAACTATATAATGCCAATTGCAAATTTTAAGGGTGGAAGTTTATTATATGATATTAAAAAGAAAAAACCAGCATTAAATATTAAAGAAGGCATCTTTTACAATGATATTGATGGATATAGTATAAAGATTGAAACAAAAAGTGATAATGGTAATACTTTAAATAATATTTTAATATATGATCACACAAATAACTCCGGAAATAAGAAGGTTATAATAGCAGAATCTGGTAATATGAATATTACAAATGATGAAAGATATATGGAGCTAAATCTAATTAATGGAATATCATATATTGAAATCGAAGAAAATAAAAAAAACAAAAAAATTCAACATAGAAAAATATCTTTTGATAAAGAATTAATAAGATTTGATCTTGCTAGCTTTAACATTAAAAATAGTGAACTTTTATATAAAGGTCATTATGATATGTTAAATAATCTACAATTATTAAATTCTATTGATTCTTTAAAGAACAAAGTTACCATTAAGGAAAAACTAATTTATTCTAGACTAGAAAAAAATTATCATTATAAACAAGATATTAATCAAGATTTTAATAACGATATAATTAAAATTAATAAAAATAGAATTTACGAAACAGCAATTAATAAATTGCGTGTACTAAGATCAGTATGTAAATCTAATAGTAATGATCTAGAATATAAAAAAAAGATTATTTCTAAACATAAAATTGAATGGCATAGAAAAATTTCAATTGCTTTTTCATGTATTATAATGTTTTTAATAGGCGCACCATTAGGAGCAATTGTAAGAAAAGGAGGTTTTAGCGTACCACTATTAATGTCAATTATTTTATTTGTAATTTTCTATGTTATTTCAATCATTGGAGAAAAGTCTGCAAAAGATTTAATAATATCTCCAGTTTCAGGGATGTGGATAGCAAATATTATATTTTTCCCAATTTCAATTTATCTAATCATGCAAGCATTAAGAAATTCAAGCTTTCAAAAAATTAAAGATTTAATTAAATTAAAAGCTTAACTAAATAGATAAAAAATATATAATATTACTAGATAAATAACAAATATGATTTTTAATACAATTAAGGAGGCTATTGATGATATAAGAGATGGCAAAATTATAATAGTAATAGATGATGAAAATAGAGAAAATGAAGGTGATTTTATAGCAGCAGCTGAAAAGGTAACTCCAGAAATGATAAATTTTATGGCCACTCATGGAAAGGGTTTAATATGTACCCCATTATTAGAAAGTAGATGTAAAGAATTAGGCTTAGAATTAATGATTGGAAGAAATACTGCTGCATTTGAAACACCATTTACGGTTTCTGTTGATTTAATTGGTGACGGATGTACAACAGGAATATCTGCTTCTGATAGATCTAAAACAATTAAAGCGCTAGTAAATCCCAATACAAAGCTTGAGCAACTTGGAAAACCTGGTCATATATTTCCTTTAAAGGCAAGAGAAGGAGGTGTGTTAAGAAGAGCTGGTCATACTGAAGCAGCAATTGATCTAGCAAGATTAGCTGGTTTGGAACCAGCAGGTGTAATTGTAGAAATTTTAAATAAAGATGGTTCAATGGCAAGAACAAATGAACTTCATGAAATTTCTAAAAAGTTTGATCTTAAATTTATTACTATTAAAGATTTAATTAAATATAGATTACAAAATGAAAGCTTAATTACTGAAGAAGTTGATGTTAATCTACCAACAGAATTTGGAAATTTTAAGATGAAAGCCTTTAAACAAATAACAAATGAACAAATTCACTTAGCTATTTATAAGGGTAAATGGGAGAGAGATGAAAATATTTTGGTACGAGTTCATTCTTCTTGTGTGACGGGTGATATATTTGGTTCATGTAGATGTGATTGTGGATCTCAACTTCAAGCAGCTCTAAAACAAATCGAATCTGAAAATAAAGGAATTCTTGTATATATGAATCAAGAAGGAAGAGGTATAGGATTATTAAATAAACTAAAAGCTTATAAAATTCAAGAAAAGGGTAAAGATACTGTTGAAGCAAATTTAGAATTAGGTTTTAGCGCTGATCACAGAGATTATGGAGTAGGCGCTCAAATTCTAAGAGCTATGAAGGTTACTAAGATTAGACTTCTATCAAATAACCCTAAGAAACGAGTTGGACTTCATGCATATGGAATAGAAATTGTTGAAAGTGTTGCACTAGAAATTATATCTAATGAACATAATGAATTTTATCTTCAAACAAAAAGAGATAAACTTGGACATTCATTAAATAATTTAAATGAATAAAGAGCTTGTTATTTTAGGTATAGAATCATCTTGTGATGATACAGCAGCAGCTATTTTAAGAGGCTCTAAGGTACTTTCAAACATAATTGCCAATCAAACTATACATGGAGAATATGGAGGTGTTGTTCCTGAACTTGCTTCAAGAGCACATCAAAAAAATATCATTCCTGTTATTGATAAAGCTATTAAAACAGCAAAAATTAAAAAAAAAGATATTGATCTAATTGCGTATACTAAAGGACCAGGACTACTTGGATCTTTATTAGTAGGTAGTTCTTTTGCAAAATCATTATCACTAGCATTAGACGTTCCTTTAGTATCTATAAATCATATGAAAGCTCATATATTATCACACTTTATTGATCATGAAGATCAAAGGAAACCAGAGTTTCCATTTTTGTGTTTAACAGTCTCAGGAGGACATACTCAAATTGTAATCGTTAGAAATTTTGATAATATGGAAATTATTGGAACTACATTAGATGATGCTGCTGGAGAAGCATTTGATAAATCTGCCAAAGTTTTAGGACTTAAATATCCTGGTGGACCATTGATAGATAAATTTGCTAAAATGGGTGATATTAATGCATTTACTTTTGGTAAACCAAAAATTAAAGATTTAAATTTTAGTTTTAGTGGCCTTAAAACCTCAATTATGAATAAAATCAACAGCTCATTAATGAATGACCCAGAATTTATTAATAGTAATCTAAATGATTTATGTGCATCAATTCAATATTCAATTGTAACAATTCTTTTAGATAAAATTAAGCAAGCAATTAATATAACAAAAATTAAAAATATTGCAATTGCTGGAGGAGTTTCTGCAAATTCATATTTGCGAAAAGAACTTATATCCTTATCAACTAAAGAAAACCTAAATATCTATATTCCCAAATTTGAATTTTGTACTGACAATGCAGCTATGATAGCAATTTCTGGAAAATATAAATATCTAAACAATGAAATTGCTGACTATTCTGAATCAGCTAATGCAAGATTAAGCTTTTAGAAATTTAATTGTTACATCTATTGCTTCTTTAAAATCTTTTGGGTAATTTTCTAAATTATAAGGGTGCATAACACCAAACACATGATTAGCTTCTTTCACTTTATGAAAAATTGTTTTACTATTCCACTTAACAAAATCATAAGCATCTTTTAGAAGAACTGTAGGATCTTCTGTACCATGAATAACAAGATGTGGTTTAGTTAAGTTCATAACAGCTTTTTTAATATCAATTCTATCAGAATTATTTATGCAATCATTGTAAAACTGATGATATAAAGGCATATTCTGTTGGGTTCTTGAATTATAAATATAAATTACTCCTTTTTCTTTCCATGTATCAAGTTTTGATTGCTCCATTCTATTTGTAAAATCAGATGGAGCAGCCCATGATATAATTTTAGCTATTCTTTTGTCTTCATTAGTCTTCAAAATACTAATAGCACCTCCTCTACTATGCCCAAGTAAGTTAATAGTATTAACATTAATTTCTTCTTTAAAATCTGTATTACTATATAGCCAATCAATGACTAATCCTAGATCATTAAGTTCTATACTAAAATTATTATTTCCAAAGGATTGTAAATCAATAAATTCTGATGGATTATCTAAAGAAGTACCATTATATGAAAAATTAAATTTAATAAAGAAAAAATCATTATTAGCAAAGGTCTTTGACATATGATTAAATGGCCCCCAATCTTTAAACCCCTTAAACCCATGAGAGAATATTATTATATCTTTTTTTATAGAATTAGCATCATAGCAGACATCTATTAATATCTTATTCTCTTTACTCCCATTAATAATGTATTTATTAATAATTAACATTGTAATTATCTCAAAATAATCCGTTTATCTACAGATCCATCATCATAAATATAAAAAACTACAGAATTTGATGTGTTAATAGTTTCTCTTCCAAAGAGATCAACAATCTTAATAAGTATTCTATTATTAGCAGTAATATTATTATCTACATAAGAAGGAACTTGACTAATAATTTCAAATTTATCAAAACCTGCTTCAACAAAATGATCATCTAAAAAATCCCAATCTGCTGTTTCAATAATAATTTGCATAGTATTAGTTAAAGAAATATATTGACTTAATTCATAAGATCTTAAATTCCATTGACCAAGATCATTTGATGATGAGGTCATAATTTCTAAAGTAGCATAACTATTTCCATTAAAAATTTTCACTGAAATAGAATCATTTGGATTTCCACCCCAAGAATCATTATTGAACCATAAATTATAATTAAGAAAATAATTATTGTTTGAATTTAATGGTAATGATAAATCAAAAACTGGTGAAGTAAGTATAGTGTTTGCTTCATCAACATCTCTAGCTCCGACATAAGGACCTGCAGTTAAACCAGTAATGTAAGCAAAATCATAACAATCATTATTTAAGTCATTTTCAGGATTAAAATCAGAACCATTAAAGCTAGTTTGTTCTGGATCACCTCTTTGCCATATACCATCATTAGGATTAAAAATTCCTCCCGAAACACTCCAACCAAAATCAAATGTAAAATCATCATAATAACCTTCCTGTAAAGTTATTTGGTTAGTTGAAGAAGATGAAATAAATTCATTTGTACAAGAAGTAACATATCCCCAGGCTCCTGCAATTACATCATAATTACCTTCATAAATACCCGAAATACTAAAATTACCGTTATTATCAGAATTTAAATTAAATGAAAAATCATTATTATAAATTAAAATATCTGCATTTGGAATACCATTACCATTAATATCAATTACCATTCCTGATGTATTAAAAGATACTAAAGGCTGTAACTGAGCATTAACAACTGTAGTATTTCCATTAGATAAAGTTGAACTTATTGTATCTGTTAAATATCCAGGAGATGAAAAAACAATATCATACGTCCCCTGGTAAACAATACCAGTAAAATAATTACCAGACAAATCTGTTGATGAAGTAATAGATGATAAAGAATTTATAATTTCAATAGTTACATTAGTTAATGGAGTAGAATTAGATAGATCAGTTACATTTCCTTCTAAATAACAAGCTTGTAAAAAGTCTCTGCTATAAACTAACAATCTTCCATTATTACCACTACCACTATTTATATCAGAAGAAATAATATTTCCTGATGGTAAATAAGGATAAGTTCCCCAACAACCATCAAAACCATCACCAGATAGTGGAGAAGAATCAAAAGACGCAACCTGAATTAAATTATTTGGATGAGTAATATCATGTACAACAGTACCATCTCTATAATAAGATGTAATTAAAAAATCACCATCAACATGAACATTGTGTGGGATAGAATTTGATCCAGGGTTTGACTGAATCCTATCAACTTCTTGAATATTATTTAAATTTGTAATATCATAAGATCCAATGTACGCATCAGTTTTTTCATCAGTAGTAAACACATAATCACCATTATCAGAAACCCAGGCATTATGTGTAAAATCATTAGGAGTACCTATATTACCTAAGTTTTGTGGATTTGATTTATTAGAAACATCAACAACATATAAATCACCTTCATATACACATCCAACATACATAGTGTCTCCTCTAACCATTCCATCATGAACATAAAAATCATTCCATTCACCTAAATAAATGGGATTAAGCGGGTCAGTATCAACATCTAAAAAAATTACACCATCAGTTGGATTTACTGCAGAATTTGAAGATGCACCAAAAATATAGGCTACACCATTTTCATCAATATAAATATTGTGAGCATTTGTAAATTCAGTACTTGATCCATTAGAATTATTAAAAATTGTCCTATAGAAATATGTATTTCCAGTCATATCACTTAAATCAACAATTAGTAATCCTGGATTATTAGCATCAGTAGTGATGTATGCATAATTACCCCAAGTTTTAATATCTCTCCAAGTTGAACTAACATCATTAATATAAAATTCTTCAACAAGATTTGAAGGATTGGTTACATTAACAACTGAAAAACCATCATTCAGTCCAACTAAAGCGTATTCGCTTCCATCAGGAGCAACCCAACCCCAGATATCGGTTCCTTCAGAAGAATAATTGTCATATGTTCCTAATAAAGAAAGATTATAATTTGATTGAGAAATAAGACTGATTGGTAGTAGAAGAATTAATATTATTTTTTTCATAATTGGTAGTTAATTTTTACAAATATAGCTTTTTTAATAAAAAGTTATATAATTATAGTTCTAATGTAGTTTGATGAATATCATCAGAATCTTCATTATTAGTTATAGTTAAAGGTATATCAATATTATCTGAAATAATTTCAGTATCAATAATCTCTTCAATATATTCAAGTGGTTTTAGAGGGTTAAGATTATTTATTTTATTACTTGAAAGTTTATTACCAAAAGATTTTGATCCCTTAATAGAAATAAAATCTTCTAAAGATACAATCTCTTTTTTTCTGTCTTTACCTTTTTCTTTTTTATAAACGATCTCTATTTGAGGCCTCCAATCAGTAGAAACAAATTCTAAATATGATTCTTTATGATCTGAAATAAAAGTAATTTTATTGTGGGATTTATCTATTAAAAATCTTTTAACATAAAAATTTTGTTTTTGACCATCAAAATATATTACTGAAATAGGCTTTAAAGGATTATGTTTCTCAATCAATATCATTTCATCATCAAAATGTGTTGATATATCATAACTTTTTAGTTCCAATGATCCAGATTGATTAATTGATAGAATCTTATCATTTGGGCCAAAATCTCCT
>JABGXK010000114.1 GCA_018675825.1 Flavobacteriales bacterium
CCCGTACCCCAAATAGTGTTTTTTGCCGTTCTTTGGTACCCCAGGCGAACTTTTTTCACCCGTTGGAATCAATGGGTATCAGTTTCGTCATCTGTCGACCAGAAATGCCTAAAAATAAGCTTAATATTGAACGGGTATTTTTGTCGAACGCGCGAGTATCGCGTTATAAGTATTATATATATATATATTATAAACCTATTATAACTAGAGTATAACTTCTATTAATAACTGCTGTTATTTCTTCTTTCTTTTTGGTTACTTTTTCTTTCTTCTTTAAATGTAGATGTTTATGCCCAGGTTATATAAAATATAGCTATTAAGAAGCTTTAATCTTGTCACTGACTAGTGATTTAAAGTAAATTTGGACGTCTCTTTTATAGAGATTATTAAATAACATATAAGCTCATAAATACACTATTGCAATTCTAGAATACTTAAGCAAACTAGTAAAACTATAATAAACGAATAATAATAAGAGTAGTTGAATCTACTCACTCCTAGGGCGACAAGAGTTGTCGTCTAATTAAAAGCATATAACTATAAGGAGGCCATAATGGCTAACAATAGATTAATACGCCCTGGGTTTTTCGTAAATCCTGGCGTTTCAACACTTTCAATTGAAGAACGATACCTTTTAATAGGTTTAACTGCAGTTGCTAATGACTGGGGGAAACTTTGGTTTCAACCTAGCCATATTAGCTCTCAAGTTTTTCCTACAGACCAAATTAACACAGAAGAAATAAATACTATGTTAGAGCAAATTGTAAAAAAAGGATTTATTTGTTCTTACATAGTAGATGATGTGGAATACGCTCATTTTCCTTCGTGGAGAGAAAGTGGTTCTTTTCTAATGCAATATTTAGATAAACCAAGGCCAGACGCAGATATACCAGAATGTCCCAAAAGTCACAACAATAAAGGAGTTCTGAAACAATTCTCAGAAGTTTCTGGCACAATAGAAAAGAATAGAATAAAAGAAAATAGAAAAGAGCCCAATAGAAGAGAGAGGTTGGATGATAATATTTCAGAGATACTTAATTCTCAGCTAGTGACTGCTATGAGCGAGAGGTATCCTGAGGTGAACGTTTCTTATTATAAAGATAAGTATATATTACATTATGAATCTCGAAAAAATAATATTACTGACCATCGAAGAAATTTTGAGAAATGGCTACTAGAAGAATCTGAAAAAGAAGAAAACAATAATAATTACATTGATGAAGAACTTTATATGTAAATAAAATAACGATGTAAGTAAGGGGTGGTTATATCACCCCTCTTGCATTTTTAAAAATAATTATTTCTTATAAACACAATGACCATTTTTTCTTATCCAACACTCTCTTCCACAATTGCTATTTCCTCATCCGTTAGCCCATACAACTCATATACCAATTGGTCTATTTCGGCTTCAAGGGCGGTGGTGTCTGCCTGGGGAGCGGTTTTTTTTGAAGTGAGAATTTGATTAACAATTTTCTCAATAACACACTTTTGCTCATTACTCGCAAGTGGAATTCTTAATTTTTCGACATATTGCTTTGTATATCTTTTACTTCCTCCAGCTATTTGAGGGGAGATTTCATTGAATTGAAAGTCCGAAAGTTTACTATTTAAAATGCCAGCAGTGAATTGTAAATCTTTACAGATTAAAAAATAAGATGTATTCGGTAAATAATAATTTTCATAATCCACAGTAAATGAAGAGAAAGCACTAATCTCTTTCCATATAATTTTGGGTTTTTCATAATTCTTGAGAGCATCAATGGTCGGATTATTATCCAGTTCTAACCAATGATGTTGACCATTTTTCACTTGTCCCCTTCCCCTAAGTTCTGTTTCAAATAGTAATAGGTGATTATATAAATCATCATAGTTATCAATCAAATCTTCGTGCATTTTATATAATGAGATAATTAAATAGTAATTATTAAATTTTATATTAAATCTACTTATATCTCTACCCTTCAATATGGGTTTAATTTTTTCAATATTATTGAAATTTAATTGTTCTAATTTACTTTTTATTTTATCATCAATAATAAATGCTTTATTGCAACCTGTTGTTTGCCCTCTACTAATAAAAATATCCTTTTCTTTTAGTGTTCTACTATTTGAAG
>JABGXK010000115.1 GCA_018675825.1 Flavobacteriales bacterium
ACACCACGGGTAACAACTTGATTATCATCTTCATCTAAAAGAGCATTACCATCTGCATCTACTTCATTAACATCTGCAATAGCCCTAGCTGTTGCTGTACCATAACTTGCTGTAACTGTATCAGCACTTGAATCATAAGCTAATGTTTGATTTGTATTAATATACCATGCTTCATCTTTTTTATTGGTGTTATCATATTCTACTTCATATAATCCAATGGCTTTCTTTTCAGCTACTGACCATAAAGAATAAATTTTAGTTGAATAACGAATATCATTAACAACCAATTTTCTTGGATTATTAAATGTTTTGGTAATGCTACCACTTTCTACTATTGCATACATATTTTAACTTTCACTCAAATTCATTGTTCTACCTACTTCTTGCCATATTGCACCATTGTATCTGAATACATGAATATCTGTTTTGCCATTTGTAGCTGTCTCCGTTGGCTCTGTACTTGCCGCAAATTCAAACACAGTATTCCACCCAATAGTATGAGTACCATCAAAATTTATTTCTAGACAAATAAAAGCACCTTCAACAGCATTAGTCGGAGCAGAGAAAGTCGTATTTTCTGTTGTTAAATGATAAGCATTTGGTTTAGCTTGAACATCCCATGCTACAGCATTTGATGATGATGTTAAGGCTTGTTGAGGAACATAAGCTAGATCGTTAAATTTAATTGCACCTGTACCTTTAGTTGAAAAAGATAATCCAACATTTGTATCACTACCATTTGCAGAAATAGATGGGTTATTACTTGTTGCACTATTTGTTAATTCTACAAAATTAACAGCACTAGCAGTTGTTTGTAATATTAGTTGTTCATTATTGTTTTCATCAAATAAACCATGAGCATCATCTATTTTTATATTTTGTGAATTAGTATCTAAATCTCCGCCTAATTGTGGGCTTGTATCGTTTACAATATCAAATGTAACTGAACTATCTGTCCAATCAACACTATTAGCAGTAGTATTAATTGTACCTAATGCAATATGGTCTGAACCATCATAAAATTTTAAAACATAAGCAGTAGCACCACCAGATGTATCAACCCATATAGAACCAGCCGCTAAACTTGCTGGTGCTGAACTTCCAATATGACTTGTATTTAAAGCACCTAAAATATTGTTTAATTCTGTTCTAAAAGCCGAAAATCCTTGATTCGCTAAACTTACATCTGAAACTTGACTCATAACTCCTCTATATCATTTTTAACTTGATGATTGCAACCCATAACCTTGAGCAACATAATCAAATGTTCTTGAAATACCACTACTTGATGCATTTGTAAATGCTATTGAAAAACCTGTTTTGCTTTTTGAAGATATTGTATAAAAATCTCCACTTGCCATATTTTCTGCTGATATACCTATTGCTGGTGTTGCATAAAATGGATTTCCAAAAGTAATAACTTTTGTACTTGTTCCAGAAGCTACATCATTTTCTGACTCAATTCTTTTTTCCATATTAACAGATACAGATATTCCAGATACAAATGCTCTTGTTTTATTATTAGCATTAGCCAATCTCAATCTAAATTTAAAATATCTACCTTTATATGTTGTTGTCGTATTCATATTAAAAAATTCTGTAGCCGCACCAAGACTTGAATTTGATGTTGCAACTTGTAGATTTATCGTTGCGTTTGTAGGGTCATTACCATCAAAAGGTGCTGGAGCATCATCAAATAAACTTGCACCTCTTCCATCATCAAATAAATCGTATGGATCTTCAATTTGATCTACTGTGATGTTTTTAGTAAAAGATACATCATAAATAGCATCTAAACTTAAAGATTGATTGAGCGTGTAAAAACCTTCGTTATCTATATTGGCAGTATTATTATTTGGATTTGATGTAGAGTCAGTTCCCCCTAGATCAAAATTACCACTTACACTATCAAAGTTTCCAACAGTATCATCAAAGTCAGTTATTGTATCAAGTATTATTGAATTAGTTCCAGAACTATCTGATAAAGCAACATCAGCATCAATCGTTCCTAGAGTTAAATCTTCTGTTAATGTAGATATATTATTAAAGGCTTGGAGAGATGATATGTTGGAATAAATAATTGTTTCGTTGTTTGATTCGTTTCCTAGTTTATCTACAGCTTTAATTAAGAAAGCACCTGTTCTAGCGTTTGTTGTTATTGTTGTTCCAGATGTTCTTGGTACTTGTAACCAGTTTACTGATTTATTCCATTGACCTCCACTTTGAACATTTTGATAACGTATCTCATAATAAGAAATATCAAGATCAGCAACAGAATCCCAGTTTAATTGCATTTGATTTGAGCCTTGCATATTCACAGAAAAGTTTGTTACATCTTCT
>JABGXK010000014.1 GCA_018675825.1 Flavobacteriales bacterium
TCATTATTATTGTAATCATAAAGATTTTCATTAGACAAATATAAAAAAGAAAAGTAAGTTTCTTTTATTTAGTTTAATCATTTACTCCGTATTATAATTTATATATGTTTGTTAAAAATGTTAAATTATGAAAAAGAAAGCGTCAGCATTTATTAGACTCGTTGAGATTATGGATCGCTTAAGAGAAGAATGTCCATGGGATAAAAAGCAAACAATGGATAGTTTACGTTATTTAACCATTGAAGAGATGTATGAACTATCTGATGCTATATTAGAAAAAGACATGAATGAGGTTAAAAAAGAATTAGGAGACTTATTATTACATATTGTTTTTTATTCAAGGATAGCTTCCGAAAAGAATCATTTTGACATTGCAGATGTTTTAAATGGAATCTCAGATAAGTTAATATTTCGTCACCCTCATATCTATGGTGATGTGAAGGTTAAGAATGAGAAGGAGGTTAAAAAAAACTGGGAAAAACTAAAGTTAAAAGAAGGTAAAAAATCTGTTTTAGAAGGAGTTCCAAAATCTCTTCCTGCAATTGTTAAAGCTTTTAGGATTCAAGAAAAAGTTAGAGGCGTTGGTTTTGATTGGGATAATAAAAAACAGGTATGGAAAAAGGTTCAAGAAGAAATCCAGGAACTTAAGCACGAAGAGTTAGAAAATAATCACGATCGAATTGAATCAGAATTTGGTGATGTTCTTTTTTCATTAGTAAATTACTCAAGATTTATAGATGTAAATCCTGAAGATGCATTAGAAAGAACAAATAAAAGGTTTATAAAAAGATTTCAGCTTATGGAAGATAAAATTAAGAATGATGGTAATGAATTATCTGAAATATCATTTGATCAGATGAATGAATATTGGACATGGGCAAAAAAGAAATATAAAATCATTTAATGTCGTTTTAAGCCTAATAAACGCAATAATTTTATCAAGAGTTCTAAATATATGTGTTTTCTGTTTTAAACAATATTTACAATAACTATCAGTTAGTTATATTTGTAAATAATATATTAATTAAATTTATATAATAATATGAGTCGTGTTTTTATTTTCTTAGTTATAACATTGTTTTTTAGTGCTTGTGAAAAAGAGCCAGGAGAAGGTGGTACTTCATCTATTATTGGTTCTGTTTATTAGATATCTACATACTTTAATGCATTGACTCAAGAGATGGATACTGTTTTTTATCAACTAGATTCTGGAGAAGATGTTTATGTGATTTATTCAGATAATGAATCTGATTTTTATAATGATAAAATTGAAACTAACTGGAATGGTCAGTATAGATTTGATTATTTAAGAAAAGGAGATTATACAATTTTTGTTTATGCTGATAGTACAGATATTTTAAATATTAGCTATGACTATCCAGTATTTCAACATATTTCAGTTGAAGCTAATAACTCTACATATACATTATCAGATTTTATAATCAACAAATGAATATTGCAGCAAAATACACGGCTAATTTCACGCCAATATCATTAAAAAACATGGATGGTGTTAAATTAATGAATAGGACTGATACTAAGTTTGCCTTTAGTATAAAACATCTTCAAAAGATATTTGAAAATATTTTACCTTATTATGATATTCTAGAAATTGATAATAAAAGAATGCACTCGTATAAGTCATTATATTTTGACACAAGTGACAGGAAATTTTATAATGATCATCATAATAAAAGAGTTAATAGGCATAAAATTAGATTTAGAGAATATGTAGATTCTGGATTAACGTATCTTGAGGTTAAACTTAAGACCAACAAGGGTAAAACTGTTAAGAAACGTTTGAAAGTTGATAAGATTTCAAATAATCTGACATTAGAACAACAGCAGTACATAGATAAAGTTATTGGTACAACTCTAAATGTCATCCCAATTCAATGGATTAATTTTAATAGAATCACTCTAGTTCATAAAACACAAAAAGAAAGACTCACTATAGACATTAACTTAGATTATTATAATTCAAATGATAATGGAAATTTAAGAAAAATTATTATTGCTGAGGTTAAGCAAGAGAGGATGAGTAGATCTTCAGATTTTATTAGAATAGCAAAAGAAATGAGTATCTTTCCAATGCGAATAAGTAAGTATTGTTTCTCATCTATGTGTCTTGATAATACATTAAAACAAAATAGGTTTAAAGAAAAAAAAATTTTTATAAATAAAATAATACAAGAATAAATGTCACTATTACTAATTTTACAGGAAAACCTAGAATTTCTAGGAACACCACTTTTTGATTCTAAAGATTTTTTCAAATTACTTCTTAAAACTATTTTTAATTTATCAATTATTTTGATTATTGTTCGCTTCATATATTATCCAGTTACTAAGAATAAGGATTATCTTTTTACTTATCTTCTAATTAGTTTAACTGTCTTTCTACTTTGTGTTTTGTTAGATAGTGTAAAGCTAGAATTAGGTTTTGCTCTTGGTCTTTTTGCAATATTTGGCATTATCAGATATAGAACTGATCCAATTGCTATTAAAGAAATGACCTATTTGTTTTTAGTGATTGGTGTTTCTGTTGTTAATGCGCTAGCTAATAAAAAGATTAGTTATTCTGAATTGCTTTTTGCAAATCTTATGATTGTTGGGGTTACTTTTGGATTAGAGAGAATATGGCTTTTAAAGCATGAGAGTCGTAAGAATATTATTTATGAAAAGATTAATCTTATTAAACCTGAAAATCGTTCAAAGCTTATTTCAGATTTAAAAGATAGAACCGGTATAGATGTTGTCAGAGTAGAGATTAGAAAAATAGATTTCTTAAAAGACATTGCATATCTGCGTATTTTCTATTATGAAAATGATAAAAAATAGTTTATTATTTATTCTGTTTTTTTTTAGTTTTTCATCCTTTTCACAAGAGAATGATTTCCAAATATGGAATTCAGCAACACTGAAGAAAAAAATTAACAAACAACATAATGTCGATGTCAAATATGCTCTTCGTTTTAGGGAAAATGCATCTTTAGTTTCTAAAAGCTTTATTGATCTTCGATCTAAATATAGACTTAATAAGAAATTGAGTCTAGCTATTGGCTATAGAAATATATCTGAGCGATCTATATATTCTGAAATTGAAAAGAAAAATAGGTTTTATTTTGATTCATACCATTCTAAGGCAATAAAAAGATTTTCTTTTGACATACGAAATCGGTTTTTATTACAAGGAAATAATAATGATTTTAATGAGGTGTTAAGACAAAGATTTAGAGTGTCATATAATCTCAGAAAAACAAAATTAGAACCTTCTGTATCTGTAGAACATTTTTCTAGTTTTACGAAATTTATTAATAAATTAAGATATTCGCTTTTTGTTTCTTATCCAATTTATAAAAAATTGAATTTTAACTTAGGCTATAAGATTCAACAGGAATTTAATATTGTTGATCCAGAAACTCTGTTTATTTTTGAGACTAAATTAATTTATACGCTTTAGATGATAGAGAAAAAAATAAATACAACTTATGTAATTGCTGATTTTGATGAGATGTCTAATAATGATCAAATATTAATTAATAATGCAAAACGTATCTTAGATTCTGCTTATTCTCCATATTCAGGCTTTTCAGTTGGTGCAAGTGTATTGTTAGATAATGGTAAGACTATAGAAGGAAGTAATCAGGAAAATGTAGCTTTTCCATCTGGATTATGTGCAGAACGTGTAGCACTTTTCTATGTAGGTTCTGAGTATCCTGATTCTAAAATTAAAACTATAGCTATTTCAGCTTTATCACATTCATTCACTATTGAAGATTATATAAGTCCATGTGGAGCATGTAGGCAAGTTATGGCTGAATATGAAGAAAAACAAAATAGTAAAATCAGGGTTTTGTTACACTCGCCAAATGGAAAGGTTTTAATTTCAAAGTCAGTTGAAGATTTACTTCCTTTTGTTTTTAAGAGTCCTTTTCTTAAAAAACATTAATTATTAACGTATGCATGTTCTTTCTACTCCAATTGAATATTTGAAAGGTGTTGGTCCGGTAAGAGCAGAATTATTTAAGAAAGAACTAAGAATCTTTACATACGAAGATTTATTAATGCACTTTCCTTTTAGGTATATTGATAGAAGCAATATTCATCTTATTAATAATATTGATGAGAATATGCCATATATTCAATTTAAAGGCAAAATAATAAGGATTCAAGAAAAAGGATTGAGAAAATCAAAAAGATTAATTGCTCATCTTAGAGATTCAAGTGGAGATATTGAATTAATATGGTTTAAATCTGTAAAATGGATAAAATCTAGTATTAATTTAGATAAAGAATATCTTGTATTTGGGAAACCTTCTTTTTATGCTGGGAAAGCTAGTTTGGTTCATCCTGACTTAGATATTGTAGATGATGAATCTAAAGATTTTAGAGGCTTACATGGAGTCTATTCAACTACAGAAAAGCTTATTAATAAGGGATTAACTAGTAGAGTAATCTCTAGACTAATTAAGAATCTTATTCCTCATATTAAAAATAATATTGATGAAAGTTTATCTCAAGAGATATTAAATAAATATAAGCTTCCTGAGAAACACAATGCTTTAATAAATATTCATTTGTCCAAAGACTTAAAAGAACTTGAAAGATCCCAAAAAAGATTGAAGTTTGAAGAGTTATTCTTTCTTCAATTACATTTAGTGAAAATAAAAATGATTAGAAA
>JABGXK010000116.1 GCA_018675825.1 Flavobacteriales bacterium
AATTAAAAGACAAATAGATTTAATTGAACAAGGAGTAGAAATTGTTCATGAGACTAGAGGTTTTAATGCTATAAATGGGACAACAATATCACAAAGACATAAAGAGGAAGCAAATGACTATAGGTATTTTCCGGAACCTGATCTTCAACCAATTATAGTTACTAAAGAATATATTGAAAAAGTTAAATCATTATTACCTCCTCTTCCTAAAGATTTACTAAATAAATTTATTACCAATTTCAAACTTTCAAAATATGACGCTACAATTATAGTGGAAGACAAGAAAACAGCGTTATTCTATGATGAATTATGTAATTATACAAAAAATTACAAAGCAGCTGCCAACTTTTTAAATGGCACAATTAAGTCATACCTTAAAGAAAATGCAATAACAATTGAGAATCTAAATATTGGTGCAAAAAAAATTGCAGACCTTATTTTATTAATAGATGAAAATAAAATAAGTAATTCAATTGCTACAGCAAAAATATTTCCAATCTTAGTCAAATCTAATTTAAATCCGAAAGAGATCGCCGATAAAAATAACTGGATACAAGAAAGTGATAGTAATACACTTATAATCTTAATTGATCAGGTAATTAATAAGTATCCCGAAAAAGCTAAAGAATATAGATCTGGAAAAAAAGGTTTACTAGGATTATTTATGGGAGAGGTAATGAAACTTTCAAAAGGTAAAGCTGACCCTAAACTGACTAATAAATTATTAAGAGAAAAACTTGACTAAAATATTTTGAGCAACAAAAAAATTTATTTCGCTTCTGATTTTCATTTAGAATCCTTTAATATTTCTGATAGCCATAAAAGAGAGAAGATGGTAATCTCATGGCTTTCATCTATTGAGAAAGATGCACAAGCAATTTATTTACTTGGTGATATCTTTGATTTTTGGTTTGAATATAAAAAAGTTGTTCCTAAAGGATTTGTTCGACTATTAGGAACACTAGCAGACTTAATAGATAAGGGGATAGATATTCATTATGTAGTTGGTAATCATGATATGTGGATGAATGATTATTTAGAGCAAGAGATAGGTCTTAAATTACACTTTCAAGAATTTATTATTAAGGAAGATAATAAACTAATATTTTTGGGTCATGGAGATGGTTTAGGTAAAGGAGATTACACATATAAATTACTTAAAGTAATATTCTCTTCCAATATATGTAAATGGCTATTTTCAAGATTACATCCAAATTTTGGAATCAGTCTTGGTCAAGCATGGTCTAATAAAAGCAAAAAAAGGCAAAAGAAACTAGTTAATGAGGATAAAGAAATTTTAGCTGGATATTGCAAAGAGCAACAAAAAAACAATCCTGTTGACTACTATGTCTTTGGGCATAGACACATACCAATAGATGTTAAAATTGATGAAAGGTGTCGTTATATAAACCTTGGTGATTGGATCCATCATAACACTTACGCTGTTTATTATGATCAAAAATTAGAATTAAAAAAATTCTAATCACTGAACTCCATAAATTTAATACCTGGTGTTACAACTAAAGTGATTATAAATAAACTTAATATAAAGCTAGCTCTAAATTTCCTAAAAAAAACTTTTTTGAACTGGAGTCAAAAAATTCTATTGCTTTTGAAGGTTACTTTCTATTTGAGTACTATTATTGAAAATAAGATTTATAGATTTCATATAGCAAAGACATGATACTAAAAATAAGTTATTATGTATGGAATAATAAAAAAGGCATCAATAAATATTGATGCCTTTTTAAATTTAAAAGAATAATTAATTACTTATTTAAAATAATTTTATCTGTAGTTAACATGTTATTTCCTTCATAGATACTTATAAAGTAAACTCCCTTGTCTAAATTAGAAATATTAGATTCAAGTTGCAGAAAATCTGACATAACTAATCCTTCATAAATCTTTTTAACTTCTTTTCCTAAAACATCAACCATTACTACATTAATATTTTTACCTTCAAGGTTATTAAGAATAATATTTGTGTTGCCTAATGTTGGATTTGGAAATATTTTAATTCTAGATAATAACTCTATATTTTGTTTTAAAAGATCATCTTCTTCACCAATCTGAATATCATCTAAGAAGAAGTTATTACTGGCTCCATTTGTAGAATACTCAAATTTAAATTTAATATTATCATTCTTCAGTGAGGTTTTAGTTAATAATGTATCAGCCCAGTTTCCATTTGGAGTAAAGTTATTAGTAAACAAACCAGCTCTAGCTACATCAATGTTTGATAGAGCACCTAGAAAAGCCCAATCATCTCCACAATTATTAGAATAATAAACTTTCAACTCATTAGAAGGAAAAGTATTCACTGCAGCTCCAGTATACTTAAAACTAATTGCAGGTTTAGTATAGCCACTAAGATCATAAGAAGGAGAAATTAAATTATCAGTAGAAACATTTGACCCATCTTTTCCTCCCATCATTAGACATGAAGAAGATCCAGCGTTACCTTCATACCACTGCCAGCTTTTACTAGAGTTCGTATTAAATGACCACTGATTACTATCTTCGTTGGTAGATATTATGTTCCAATCACTTGTTAAATCATTATTACTAGAAAAATCATATAAGTATGAAGAAGCTGAATTAGATGCTGTAGTTGGATTAACAGTCATAAAAGCAGTCTTTACAACAGTAGATGCGCACGAATTATTATAATAAGCAGTGTAATGTTTTTGCAAAACCCTACCTCTATAGAAAGTTGTATTAGCATTACCCCAAAAAACTCCTAAGCTATCAATATCATGAGAAGTAATATTAGAAGCATTCATTGCATTTAATTCGCTCTGAGATCCTTGCACTATAACATTTGTTAAAGAAGAATCATAAGATGATGCATTTGTAAGATCTAATGATGATAAACTCTCAGAAGTTGCATGAGTCACTTCATCATAGTTAATAGTTAAAGAAATATCATAAGTACCAACTTGGTTATATTCATAAAGCAAATTATTCTCTACATTACTAGTTGTTCCATCACCTAAATCCCAAGTTAGTGATGTCATTGATGATCCAAACATTGATTTATTAGATTTAAGCCAAGCATCCTCACCTAAGCATATCGATGTATTACCAAATCCTTCAGAAAAGTCTGCTTGCTTATTACATGTAGGAGGCACAGCACCTTCCATTGTTCCAGTTTTAATTAAATTTTCTTCTTGCCACATATATTCTCTAAAACCAAAACCTCCTTCAGTGCCTTCTAATGTTTCATTAATGATATTTTACTCAAGTGATTTAGTTAGCAGCGAGATGCCGAGTTCTTTAATCTCTTGAAAAAAATCAACCCACACTTCTGAATCCAAGCGACTGCCA
>JABGXK010000117.1 GCA_018675825.1 Flavobacteriales bacterium
CTTCAATTGGATACATACCAATAGCTCCAGCCACTAAAGGAACGTTATCAACTATAGATGATAATAACCCAATAATTATATTTATGATATATATTCCTTCAGCTGTTTTACCATCAAAAGTTGTATCCAAATATGTAGCAACAATGTCTAGCTGACCAGCAGATTGTAAAGATGCAACAGCAAGAAGAATGCCTAAGAAAAAGAATATTGTAGGAGTGTCAACTTTTCTTAAAACACCAATTACAGAAAGTTGTGATTTTTCTTCATAGTTTTTGCTTCTATGAATTATTTCAGTAACTAGCCATAGAACTCCAAGTGATAAGATCATACCTACATAAGGAGGTAAATGTGTAATAGTCTTAAATACAGGCACAAACAGTAGACCACATACTCCTAGATAAAAAATTAAATTTCTTTCAAATGATGTAGTTGGATTTTTTTTATGTTCATTTAAAATGGTATCAGATGGTCTTTCAACATCACCTTTTAATTTAAATGAAAGATAAATCAAAGGAACAACTGCACATACAATTGAAGGGACTATGACTGCTGATATAATATTAGCAGCACTAACTTGACCTCCAATCCAAAGCATTATTGTAGTAACATCACCAATTGGTGACCATGCTCCACCAGCGTTTGCAGCCATAATTAAAACTCCAGCAAATAACCATAATGTTTCTTTGTCTTTAATAAGTTTAGGAAGCAAAGCTGCCATAACTATTGCTGTTGTTAAATTATCTAAAACTGCTGAGAAGAAAAATGTTATTACACATAGAATCCATATTAAATAAACTTTTTTATTTGTTGTTATTCTATCAGTAATAATTGAAAATCCTTGATGCGCATCAACTAGTTCTACAATTGTCATTGCACCTAATAAAAAGAATAAAATTTCTGCAATATCTGCCAAATGATGCGATAGTTCATATTTCATAAACTTTAATTCTGAAATTTCTTTACCTGGATTTTTTATTTCATACCATTCTATGAAATGATTAAATTTATTTGCTACAGTTTCTATATTAATGATTTCAAAGAGCCCAATTGCAAGCAATGCCCAGCCTAATCCACCAATTATTAAAGCAGATGCAGCTTTATCAACTTTAATTGGATGTTCAAATGCAATAGCTGCGTAGCCTACTACAAAGACTACAATCATAAGTGTAATTATCATGTTTTATTTGATTTAATTATTTTGCTGCAAATATACTGATGTAGATGGGAAGGCAAAATCACTATTATGTTTTTTCACAATATCCATTATTTTGTAGTTGATATCTTCTTTAGCATTTATTAGATCTTCCCATTTTGGGCTATTTACATAATATATAACTAATATGTCAAGAGAACTCGCCCCAAACTCTTGGAATCTCACTCTGCCATCATCATTAGTATTAGGGTGGATATTAACCATCTCTTGCATATCTTTAACTATATTCTTAATTTGCTCAGTTGTAGTAGAATATGTTAGTCCAATATGAAACTTTACTCTTCTAACTGGGCGTAAACCTAGATTATCAAGTTCTGCATCAACCATCTTTTTATTTGGAACAGTAACTATACTTCTATCAAATGTTTTGATCCTTGTACTTCTAAAACCAACTTTTTCAACTACACCTGTTACACTACCTACTTTAACAATATCTCCAACGGTAAATGGTCTATCAAAGAAAATTGTAAATGAACCTAAAAGGTTTTCAAGACTTTCTTTTGATGCCATTGCAATAGCAATACCACCAATTCCTAATCCAGTAGCTAAGGCAGTTATATTTATACCAAATACATTACCTAGTATAATAAAAACAGCAAAAATTACAACAATTATTTTACCAATTTCTGTAGCAAATGGAATGAGTTGATCATCCATTTTATTTTCTGTTAGTTCTGCTTTTTGCTTTAGGATTAAACCTACATAATCAATAACTTTAAGAAAAATGTTAAAGACTGCATAAATATAAATAAGTGAAAATATTTTTGATATTATATTTTGGATGCTTAAATCTATAAACGAAGGGAATTCAAGATATGTAGATCCTATATAAATAACACTAAGCATAACAAATAAGCCTAATGGTTTTGTTAATAATTGATCAAACTTATCAATACCTACACTATTTCCTTTTTTACCAATAATTTTATATAAAAGATGACTAAGGTATTTAGAAAGTAATTTCTTAAAGATTAATCCAATTAAGATAGTAGATATGAAAAAAACATATTCTTGTAAATTATTGCTCAGGAATTCTATTGCTAAATATTCATTGATAGTTGCTAAATATTCATTCATAATTTAGATAAGTTTAGTTAATGCAATTTCAAATGCTGTTTTTGCAAGATTAGTTTTTGTTTTATTTAGTTTATATGTATCTACTAATGCTTCATGAATTGTTTTAGATACTGCATCAAATATAGCAAAATCATTCATTTTAATATTTTTTTGCATTAAATAAGAAAATGTTCGTGCCATTCCACAGTTTGATATAAAATCTGGTATTACACTTATACTTTCATCAGCTGTTTTAGCTATTGGTCCAAAAAATATTTCTTTATCTGCAAATGGTACATTTGCTCCTGCAGAAATAACTTCTAAATCATTATTAATCATGTTTTCTAATTGATCATTTTTAACAATTCTAGATGCTGCTGCTGGAATAAATATCTCTGCTCCTAAACTCCATATTTTATTATTTATTTCATCGTATGATTTGATTTCTGGATCGTTAAGATAATTAGAGGTTCTATTTTCTAATAATTTAGATATCTTATTAAATGAAAAACCATTTTCTTGTAGTAAGCCTCCATTTTTATCTATAATTCCAACAATTTTAGCTCCAGATTGACTAAGATAGTATGCAGCAGTAGCAGCTACATTACCCCACCCTTGAATAATAACTCTTTTTCCTTCAATTTCCCCTCCGTAGATATTATAGTAATGCTTAACAGATTCACTAACTCCAAATCCAGTTATAAGATCTCCAACACAATATTTTTTAGCATTATTTGGAGCTAAACCTTTTGTAGTTACATCCATTTGAACTCCTTTAGAAAGTTGATTGATTATTTTAGTTTTTTGAGATCCTTTTAGTTTTAGGTGTCCATTTATTATACCTTCTAATGGAAATAATATTCCTTCATTTTTACAGAAAGGTATTACTTCATCTACCTCATCGATATTCATATCCCCACCAGTACCATAATATGTTTTTAGCATTGGTTTGGCAGCTTTAAACCATCTTTTAAGAACCTCTTTTTTTCTTGGATCATTTGGATCAAAATTAATTCCAGATTTTCCTCCTCCTATATTTGGTCCAGCAACAGAGAATTTAATCTCCATTGTTTTTGCTAGTGAAAGCACTTCATTTTTAGTAACTCCAATCCTCATTCTAGTTCCTCCTGCTGCTGCTCCACCTCTTAAAGAATTGATAACAATCCAACCTTCTGCATCTGTTTTGCTATCTTTCCATTCAAAAACTATTTCTGGCTTTTTATCTTCAAATTTTCTCATCAATTTCTCCATTATTATTATTAGATTTTAAATGTTTTGCAAATATAAGATTACTTAGTCAAATATGGTTGATTAATTTCTCCTCCACAATTGTCTCTTAATGCACCAGTTACATCTTTTAAGCAATTTATCTCATTTCGTATTCTTAAAACTCCAAGAAATCCAAAAATTAATGCTTCTTTAAAATTAATAATTTTATCTTCAGCAATAATAATCTTAGATTTAGAATTCTCTCGTATTTTACTACATAGATATTTATTATATGCACCACCACCACTAACTAAGGTGTTTCTATCTTCTAATAATTTACCAATTTGGAAGCCAATATGTTCATAGAAAGTTGCAAGTAAATCTTTAGTTTTAATTTCTTTGATTTCCTTAATACCTAAAATGTTTTTCTCTAACCATTCTCGTGCAAGAGATTTAGGTCCTTTTAGATTATAATAACTCAACTTATTAAGTTTGTGTAACAAATTAATATTGCAAGTACCCTCTCTACCTAGATCACCATTTCTATCAAATTCCATATTTAATTGATTTGATAAATGATTTAAGATTATATTTACTGGACATATATCAAAAGCTGTAATATTTGATTTGTTTTTTATTGAAATATTTGCAAAACCACCTAAGTTTAAACAATATTTATACTTTGAGAAAAGATGAAAATCACCAACTGGAACTAATGGAGCTCCTTGTCCATTTAGTTTAACATCAAGTTTGCGAAAATTTGAAATTGTTAATTTATTAGTTGTATTTGAAATTGTTTGTCCATCTCCAATTTGTAAAGTAATTTTTTTTTCAGGTTGATGAAATACAGTATGTCCATGAGAAGATATTAGATCTATATTAAATTTATTTTTTTTAATAAATTTATTTATTTCTTGACCAATTAATTTTCCGTATTCAATGCTTATTTCATGTATCTCTTTTAAAGGTTTTTGGTGAATATTATTTAAGGTTTCTTTCCATTTTTTAGAATATTTAATTGTTATGCCTTTTTCTATTGTATACTTCCATTTATCATTTTTAATAAAATCACATTTTACAATGTCTAAACCATCTATTGATGTTCCTGACATGACCCCAATTACTGAATACTTATTAATCTTATTCATCTGAAATCAAAGATAGTTGAAAATGTGTATTTTTGTTAGTCGGATCTAAAAATATATAGAATGAATTTTGATTTAACTGAAGAGCATAAGATGATTAGAGATGCTGCTAGAGATTTTGCAAAAAATGAATTATTACCTGGAGTTATAGAAAGAGATGAGGATCAAATCTTTCCTAAAGAACAGGTTAAGAAGTTAGCTGATTTAGGGTTTTTAGGAATGATGGTTAGCCCAGAATATGGAGGTGGAGGAATGGACACCGTATCATATGTTTTAGCTATGGAAGAAATATCTAAAGTTGACGCTTCATGTGGAGTAATTATGTCAGTTAATAATTCTCTTGTATGTTGGGGTTTAGAGAAGTTCGGATCACAAGAACAAAAAGAAAAATATCTTAGACGATTATCAACTGGTGAGATAATAGGTGCGTTTTGTCTTTCTGAACCTGAAGCGGGTAGTGACGCTACATCTCAACAAACTACAGCAATTGATATGGGCGATCATTATCTTTTAAATGGTACTAAAAATTGGATTACAAATGGAAATTCTGCTTCAGTATATCTTGTTATTGCCCAAACTGATGTTTCTTTAGGTTATAAAGGAATTAATGCATTTATCGTTGAAAAAGACATGCCTGGTTTTATTATAGGAAAAAAAGAAAATAAATTAGGTATTAGAGGATCTGACACACATTCAATAATGTTTACAGATGTTAAGATTCCTAAAGAGAATAGAATTGGGGAGAATGGTTTTGGATTTTCTTTTGCAATGAAAACATTATCAGGTGGAAGAATAGGTATTGCAGCTCAGGCTTTAGGAATTGCTTCTGGCTCTTATGAACTTTCACTTGCATACTCTAAACAAAGGAAAGCATTTGGTAAAGAGATCTCAAAACATCAGGTAATTGCGTTTAAGTTAGCTGATATGGCAACAGAAATTGATGCCGCTCGACTTTTGTGTTTAAAAGCAGCCTGGCTAAAAGATAATGATATGAATTATGATAAAGCAAGTGCCATGGCTAAAGTATTTGCTTCAGAAACAGCTATGAAATCTTCAACTGAAGCAGTGCAGATACATGGTGGGTATGGTTTTGTTAAAGAATATCATGTAGAACGTTTAATGAGAGATGCCAAGATTACCCAAATTTATGAAGGAACTTCTGAAATTCAACGTATTGTAATTTCTCGTTCAATTTTAAAATAAAATGTTATGAAAAAATATTTTGTCCTATTCTTAAGTTTTGTATTAATTAGTTCATTAATTGAAGCTCAGAATATCAATGATTATAAAAAAAATAATTCAACTTTTTTAAATTTATTACCTTCTAACGCTAATCCTGAAGATTTAAGACCTAGTGATATCCCAAGTACCCAAGTTCTTAAACAGATGGGCTTTAGTGAAGAAGAAATTCAAGAAGCTATGGATTTTAAGTTTAGTGAAG
>JABGXK010000118.1 GCA_018675825.1 Flavobacteriales bacterium
ATAAAAAAGATTATCAGAGTTTATTTTACAAGCCTATGCAGCTGAAACATCAAATACTTGTTTTTCAATGGTTAGGTTTGGCAATGTAATTGATTCTGCAGGTTCAGTTGTTCCCTTGTTTAGGCAGCAAATTAAAGAAGGTGGTCCTGTTACAGTAACACATCGAAATATTACTAGATATTTTATGTCAATTCCAGAAGCAGTTCAATTGGTTTTGCAAGCTGGTTCAATGGCTAAAGGTGGAGATGTTTTTGTTCTTGATATGGGAGATCCAATTAAAATTCTTGACTTAGCATATAAAATGATTCATTTAAGTGGACTTAAACCAATAGATAATAATAATCCAGATGGTGATATACAGATTAATTTTACAGGATTAAGACCAGGAGAAAAATTATATGAAGAGTTATTAATTGGTGATGATGTTATCCAATCAAAACATCCTCGGATAATGCAAGCAAGGGAAGAAAAATTAAAAATGGAAGATGTTTTAATTTTCATAGAAATGATTAAGAAATCTCGTGACTCTCAAAATGAAAGTATAATTAAGGATCTATTATTAAAGTATGTAAAAGGTTATACTACTGAGTATGAATATAAATAATAAATTTATAATATGAATATTTTTATAATTGGTTCTGGAACTTTTGGAACTGCCATATCTAATGAGCTTGCTAATAATAGTAGTAATAATGTTATCATCTTTGCAAGATCATTAGACACTGTTAATGAGATTAACAATAAGCATACCAACAAAAAGTATTTTCCAAATAAGCAGTTAAATTTATCTTTAAAATCTACTAATATTCATGCTGATATTGCTTCAGCTGATGTTATTTTTATTGCTCTTCCATCATCAGTATTAAAAGATGCTTTAGTTGACTTTAGAGATTATATATCACAAAATCAATTATTAGTTAATCTTTCAAAAGGAATTTATAAAGATGGCAATACAATTATTGATTTTTTAAAAGAATTTCTAGATTCCAAAAATATTGTAACCTTAAAAGGTCCGTCTTTTGCTGTTGAAATAATGGAGCAGGCTAATACTTTACTTACTCTTGGTTATTCAAATGAGGATCAGAAAGAACTTATTCACAGAATTTTCATGTACACTAACATACATTTTGATTCAACAAAAGACATAAGAGGTGTCGAAATCTTAAGTGCTATTAAGAATATTTATGCATTATTAATTGGTGTGATTGATGCAAAATATAATTCCCCAAATACAAGGTTTATGTTTCTAACAAAAACTTTTACTGAAATAAGAATTTTGAATAATGAATTCCAAGGTGAACTTGATACTTTATTTCTTTCTTGTGGTTTAGGAGATTTGTGCTTAACTTCCTTAAATGATTTAAGTAGAAATCGAACTTTAGGCTTACTTATAGGTAAAGGTTTTTACAATTCAAATGCTAAAGAAAATACCGTCATCATTGAAGGATTAAATTCAATAAATAATATTTATGAATTAGTTGATGAATCAGTTATTAAGGAATTACCCTTTTTACACAAATTACATTTGTTTTTTAATTCTAATGAAAAAAGTTTTCATTTAGATTTTACTGATCTTTTAAATCAATAGATAATGAAAAAGAAAATTTTAATTACAGGAGGAGCAGGTTTTATAGGATCTCATGTTGTACGAAGGTTTGTGAGTAAATATCAAAATTATCACATATATAATTTAGATGCTTTAACATATGCTGGTAATTTAGAGAATCTAAAAGATATTGAGTCTGAAAATAATTATACGTTTCTAAAAGGTGATATTAATGATGAAGCTTTAATTAATGAAATTTTTAAAAAGTATAAGTTTGATTCTATTATTCATTTAGCTGCAGAATCACATGTTGACAGGTCTATAAGCGAACCCCTTCTATTTGCAAAAACTAATATTTTGGGAACAATGATTCTTCTTAATGCATTTAAAAATCTTTGGAAAGATAATTGGAGAGATAAGTTATTTTACCACATTAGTACTGATGAAGTTTATGGGTCATTAAAAGAAACTGGTTTGTTTACTGAAAGTACTCCTTATGATCCAAATTCTCCATATTCAGCATCTAAAGCTAGCTCAGATCATTTTGTTAGAGCCTATGGAGAAACCTATAAGATGCCTTTTGTTATTACAAACTGTTCAAATAATTATGGTGGATTTCAATTTCCTGAAAAATTAATTCCATTATTTATAAATAACATTTTAAATAATAAATCCTTACCTGTTTATGGAGATGGTAACTATACAAGAGATTGGTTGTATGTTGTTGATCATGCTCGAGCAATAGATTTAGTTTTTCATAATGGTGTTAATAAGGAAACATATAATATTGGAGGGTTTAATGAATGGAAAAATATTGACTTAGTAAGATTGATGTGTAGGCAGCTAGATATAAAACTTTCTCGAATAGTTGGAACAAGTGAAAAGCTCATTACTTTTATTAAAGATAGGCCAGGTCATGATTTAAGGTATGCTATAGATGCTAATAAAATTCATAAAGATTTAGGATGGGAACCTTCTGTTACTTTTGAAGAAGGTCTTTCTAAGACTATTGATTGGTATTTGTCAAATAAAACCTGGCTTGAGAATACTACATCTGGAAAGTATAAAGATTATTACACTAGTCAATATAAGAGTTAAGATTAGAATTTATTGTGCCTTTAAAAACTAAATATTTTAATTTTATAAAAGAACATTTATCATTGTTTATCCTTGCTTTTGGATCTCTTTGTTTTTTTCTTTTAAATATTTTATTAAAAGGGGAGCTTACTGCAGTTGAGTATGGTACATATTCTATATTTATCACATATATTTCTTTACTTTCTTCTTTTGGTATATTAGGTTTTGAACAGACACTACTTCGGACATCAAAAATTAAGTTAAAACTAGAAATTGAGAAAGCTATTATTATTCCATCATTACTTTCAATTTTATTTGTTTCTGGTATTGGATCATATTTAATGATTAGTAATTATGATATACAATTTGGAAATTATGACATGCAATTTGCTATATATATTCTTTTTATTTTATCAATTCTGGTTGTCTTTGTCAAATTAGTGTTTAACTTGTATAGATTGAGATCTAAATTTTCCATCTCTCAGATTAGTCTTAATTTTTGGAAAATTGGTCTTTTTTTTATTGTTGGATATTATATTCTTTTTGATATTACTTTTAATCATAAAGATTTATTCGTAAATATTCTTATTTTATTTAGTGTAAGTACAATTTTAATATTAGGAATTTCAAATAAGGTTGTTTTTAAAAAGAATGCATCTATACTAGATTTGATTAAAAAATCTTCTTTGTTTTTTTTAACATTATTTACTATTTCTTTAATCAGTTTTGGAGATAGGTTTTTTATAGAAAGTAAGTTTGGGTTAGAAGTGTTGGGAGAGTATTTTTTTTATATTACTGTTTTTTTATTTCCTTTTTCATTATTTCAGGCTTATATTGGTTTTAAGGAGATTGTAAGTTTTAAGCAAAATTTCAGCAAGGAATTATTACAAGAAAAGTTATTTTTAGTATCTAAATATTCTTTATTTTTTTCTATATTTTTATTTTTATTTATTTATTTAGTTGAATATGTAGGTTTATATGATTTAAAAATCACAACTAATCTAAAAATCATTATACCATTGATTCTTTTGGGAAATATTAAGGTTATATATTCTCTTTTTTCTTCAGCAATTGGAGCAATAGCTAATGATAATATGCTTAAGGAAATTAATATTCAGTCTATTGTTAGTATAATATTAGTTCTTCCTTTTATTTTTATTTTTGATGATGATCTCTCTATAACTATAATTTTTATTTTAACTTTATGGGTGATTCGTTGTTTGATTTGGTATAACCAATTAAAAAAATATGAGAATTAGATATGAGATTATAATGTGGTATCAACATTTATTGAAGTTTATACCTGGTAAAATTGGCTGTTTTGTGAGAAACCTTCTATTGCCCTATAAAAATGGCTATAAAGTGTTAATTTGGGACGGCACTCATATTGACAGCCCTTCTAAATTATATATTGGTAATAATGTATCAATTAATAGAGGCTGTATTATAAATGCAGCCGGAAATGTAACTATTTCTGATAATGTATTAATTGGTCCTAAAGTCATTATCTATTCTCAGAACCATAACTATAATCAACAAGAAAAAAATATAAATTTACAAGGTTATAGCAAAGCTCCTGTTATGATTCAAAAGAATGTTTGGATTGGCGCACGTTCAATTATTTTACCAGGTGTTACAATCCAATCTGATTCTATAATTGGAGCTGGTAGTGTTGTTACTAATGATGTCCCTTCTAATTCTATATTTGCTGGTAATCCTGCAAAATTAATTAAGAAAAGATAGATGTCTTTTGACTTTTTAATCTATATTTTTCTTAGTACTATTTCAATTTTCTTTGGTTTAATTTATTTTATTAAACCTAACAGAGTATTGCCTATATTCTTTGTTTTTGGACTTCTTATTCCAACATCCAATCAATTTATGTCCTATACATCTTTTAATGGTATATATTTCTATGATTATTTTTTTATTTCTTTAACTATATATTATTTAATTTCTCTTTTAGTAAATAAAAAGATCTTTACTAAAAACATTATAAATATATTACTAGGTTTATCTATTTTGTTATTTTACTTCTTATTAGCTATTAGTAATTCTGTATCTATTGATAAATATTTATTTAGAGATTTAAGGCCTTTTATAACATTAGGTTGTGCTTTTATTTTTGTGTCTAGCATCAAGATATCTATAATCTCTTTTAAAGCTTTGATTAATTCTCTAATAGGGGTTTTTCTTATTAAGATATTATTTTTTATAATAATCTTATATGGAGCTTCATATGAAGATTTGTATTATCAAAATAATATTTTTAGGTATTTTGATGCTGTTACATTTGTTGCATCTCTACTAATAATATCTTTTATGTTGGTTAAAGAAAGTATGTTAAAGCATGTCTCAAATTTCAGTTTACACTTAGTTTTAGCATTAGCATTAGTAATTGTTTTAATTTCTAACTTAAGGATATTAATTATTTCTCTTGGACTAGTGTATTTATTTTTTAATAAAACAAATTTTATAAAAAAGATTATATATTTATCAGTTGCGATAAGTTTTTTTCTTTTCTATAGCACGATAATGAATGCTAACAGGGTATTAGATGCTAATAGTTCAGATGTTGTTGCTCTGCAGATTGTTTCAAGGTTTGCTCCAGCCGTTGAGAAAATTGTAGAGATGAAACCATATGAATATATATATGGATTGGGAGTTGGAACTACTTTTGAAATACCATGGTTTGAATATCGCTCACTTGACACAAAGCTTAATACAATTGACTCAACATATCTTTCGTTATTTGTTAAATACGGTATGTTTAGTATTTTGATTTTGATTTTATTTTTTAGATTGTTGCTTTTTAATATCAATAATCGAAAAATTAAAAAATCATTTATTATTTTCTATGTTATTATTTTTCTTACAATGTCAAGCTTATATCAATCTGGCACTGTTTTTCATTTCTTATTTTTAAATTTGTTATTCTTATCTCTAAAGAATGAAAATACTTCACATCCTTTATCAATCAATTCCTAATACTGCTGGTTCAAGTATTAGATCTAGAGATATTCTTGAATCACAGTTGAGAGCTGGCATTACACCTATAGTTATTACTTCTCCTTTTCAACCTCCTATTAAAGATGGATGTGTAAGAGAGAAAATTCAAGGTGTTGTTTATTATAGAACATTTTCTAATAATAGAAATGAAATTGTTTCTGAAGGTAATACTAGTCTGGTAATTCAGTTAAAAAAGATTATTCAAGTAGTAAGATTTACCAGAACAGTTTATGGGATTGCTAAAAAAGAAAAAGTGCAATTAGTTCATGCTCATGCAATGTTTTTTTGTGCTATAGCAGCATTAATTTCAAGTTTTAGATTAAAGATTCCTATGGTTTATGAAGTTAGATCTTTATGGGAAGAGAGATACAAAAGGAAAAACATATTTAAGCATGTTATTTTTTCTATAATCACTTATTTAGAAACATTTTCTATGTATTGCAGTGATCGTATTATTGTAATTAATAATGCTTTAAAAGATAATATTTCAAAAAGGTATATTCTTAAAAATAAAATAATATCTATAGTTCCAAATGCCGTTGATATATCTAATATAAAGATAATTG
>JABGXK010000119.1 GCA_018675825.1 Flavobacteriales bacterium
ATTACCAACACCTGCCGATTTAGTAGTCCAAGAAGGATCTCCAACTGCTCGATACCTAACATAATATTTCCAAACCATACAACCAGAAGAATCATTCATATTATCCCAGCTAATCTCAGCCTTGGTATCTGTAGACCAGTTTAAACCTAATCCTGAAGGAAAAGGATCTGAACAATTAAAGTAAATACATGATCCATCATCAATAGTTGCATTTGGGTTGTAATTAGATGCATTAGGATCTGTACAACCAGCATAGATACAAGAACCATCATCCATATTTGCCCCAGCATAGTAATTAACTGCATTAGGGTCAGTACATCCATAAACCAATGGAATGCAAGAACCATCATCACAAGTAGCCAATGAATCATAGTTAAATGCATTAGGATCAGTACATCCATCAATACAACAAGAACCATCATCAGTATTAGCTAATGAGTTAAAGTTAGAAGAATTAGGATCAGTACATCCATAAATAAAATTATAAATACATGAACCATCATCAATGGAAGCTAAGGAATCATAATTAAATGCTAGAGTATCTGTACAACCTACATAAATACAAGAACCATCATCAATAGTTGCATTAGAATTATAATTTACAGCTAAAGTATCTGTACATCCACTACCACTAGAATCAATACCTACAACAATACTAACAAAATTAAAACATCCATTATTATCAAGATTATAAGAGGTGTAATTACCTGCTGGAATATTTACTATGTGTTGAGTAGTATCACTGATAAAGCTAGATAACCAGTAATATGTATAAGGAAGAGTTCCCCCAAAAGTATAAGCATATATTGCACCATCATTAACACCAGAACCTGAAGCATCAACAACAATATAATTGGTATATAAAGAATCGGGTTCTACTATATTAAATGATGCTATTGCTGTTTGACCTAAATCATCTGTAACAACGACAGAAAAAGTATCACTAGCCAAATTCAATAAATCTTCATTTGTAGATCCATTACTCCATAAATAAGTATAAGGAGCCAATCCACCTGTTACAATAAGGACAATATAACCATCATTTTGACCATAACAACTAATATCTGTAACTATTCCACTAAGAGAAACAGAAGGATAAATACAAGACCCATCATTAAATTCTGCAATAGAATCAAAATTTGAGGCATTTGTATCAGTACATCCATAAGTAATAGGAAGACAAATATTTCCAGTATATGGTGCTCCACCTGATCTAACAATTATTCCATTAGAGTCTATAAGATTCCAACTAATTTCAATTTGGTATGCTCCTCCCGTACATATAATACTAAAACAATCATCTGGTATACAAAATGATTCTGTACCACTAGATCCTGTTAAGAGGGTAGTAGAAAAAAATGTAGCTCCATTAGAACCCACTAAATCAAAATAATTACCATTCCAACCATCTCCAAAAGAATCAAACATATTTAAAGTAAAATCTGTACAATTCGAATAAGAACACGAACCATCATCAATATCTGCTGTTGGATTATAATTATCAGCTAATGAATTCATACATCCCGCTATAATAGGAAAACAAGTATTTCCAGAATATGGAGCTCCTCCAGATAATAATATGACACCATTTGTATCTGTTAAAGTCCAAGAAACTTCTGCCTGAAAGGAACCACCATCACAAGTAACAGTGTAACAACCATCGGGAATACAAACTGTATCTGATCCATAAGATCCAACATATAAAGTTGAAATAAATATTTGATTCCCATATGAATTAACTAATTTAAAATTATTACCGTTCCAACCATCACCCCATGAATCATACATATTTAAAGTAACTGGAGTGCAGTTAAAGAGACAAGTACCATCATCTACAACAGCTGATGAATCATAATTATTTGCATATGGATCCATACATCCAACATGAATAGGAAAACAGATTGAATCAGAGAATGGGGCTCCACCAGAAGTTAAAACTATGCCATTAGAATCTGTAAGATTCCAACTAACTTCAGTTTGATTTACTCCACCTCCACATGAAATTATATAACAATCATCAAATAAACAGACTGAATCTATACCTGCATCAGATGAATCAAGAGTTGTAGTGAATACTGTAGAGCCAGCTGAATCAATTATAGAGA
The DNA here is from genome assembly GCA_018675825.1 of Flavobacteriales bacterium. Lineage (GTDB taxonomy): Bacteria > Bacteroidota > Bacteroidia > Flavobacteriales > BACL11. Next base: position 2,106 of record JABGXK010000119.1, read on the forward strand.
GATAATTACCGTTCCAACCATCTGCAGAAGAATCGTACATATTGATATAAATTTGATTACAGCTTTGAGAATATGAATTTATATTTATTAATGAAAATAAAAATAAAAAAGAGTATAAAATATATTTTTTCATGATGTATTATTTTGTGTTTTTCAAATTAAGAAAAATAAATAAAAAGAACTATGCATAGCATAATAATATTGTAGTGAAGATTAAAATCTTAATAATCAACTATAGTAAGAACTAAAAAAACTATGCATAGCATAGTAATTAAAATTATTAGTATTTATTTTATATAAGTATGAAGCAATTTATTATTTTATTATTTTTTCTTCCATTAAGTGCTTTAGCATCTTTCCCTATAGAGATCAATTTACCTAAAGATACTACTATTGAAGTTAAGAAAGAAACGATGGAAGAATATAAGCTCAGGATCAATAAACAATTATACTCTGCATCAGCCGATGATTCTTCTGTTTTAATACAGAAAGAGGTTTCACCTGCTTTATTAATTTTTTCAATTATTTGTATAGTTTTTGGTGCTGTAAAGTTTGTAATAAGTACTAATAAAATGGATGGATGGGGAGGAAATAATGATTATACAAATTTTTGGCAATCGGTGTTGGGAGCTATGATTACGGGATTGGGTTTAGTTTTAGCATTAATTGACCTAATTAGAAGAGCTATCTTAAAAAGACCCTCATAATTTATTTGATTACATACGAATGATATTAAGATTTTTTAGGTTGATTAAGAATAGCTTAATTAAATCTCTCTCATTATTTCACTTTCCCTTTTTTCCTTCCATTTCCCTGCAGTAAAATCAGGAAATGCAATAGGCTTACTATCCAAACTTACTGATAATTCTGAAAGTGGTGAGATAACACTCCACATCACACTATCATATACATTTATATCTAATGGTATTCCTTGGTTTAGACATGAAATCAAACGATAAATCATAATAAAATCCATACCTCCATGCCCTTGTTTAAATGATGAACTGATTTTTTTAAGTTTTGTAATCATTGGATGTTCGTATTTTTTAGAAAATGTTAAATAATCTTCATTAGTCAACCATTTATGCCCCCAAAACTCCAATTCATCTCCATCAATATACAGTCGACTTGGATACCCCTCATGTACAGCTTTTGTACCTACCAACTGATTAATCCTAGAATAAGGTCTACCTGTGTGCACATCAAACTGTAACATAATACTTTTTCCATTTTCTGTTTTAATTAATGAAGTATTTACATCTCCACATTTAATTACTGGAAAATTTTGATTAGCTTCTTTTACTGCTGCACTCAAATTTTCTTCCTTTGAACTCATCGAGGTCAAATATTTAAAAGCATCTCCCCTTCCTATATTCATATAAAAGCTAACTGGTCCAATGCCATGGGTAGTGTAAAGGTTTCCATTTCTTTCAGTATGATGTTTCATCCTCCATTGATCTTTATAATAAGTTTCATGCAAAAGCAAAGCACGTAAATCATGATTATAAGCACATTCTGCATGAGTCAATTTACCAAAAACTCCTTCTTGAATCATATTCATAATCCAAAGTTCTTCACTATTGTAGCAACAATTCTCAATCATGATGCAATGTCTTTTTGTTCTCTCAGCAGTTTCTACCAATTTCATACAATCTTCAAAAGTATAAGCAATAGGAACTTCAGAGGCAACATGCTTGCCATTTTCCATACCAAAAATGGCCATTTTTGTATGCCATTCCCAAGGAGTTGCAATCAAAAGTAAATCTACATCTTCCAATTTTGCAACATTCTGCCAATCATGTTCTCCATTAGCATAGGTTTTAGGTATAATAGATTGCTTACTTTTTAAATAATTGAGTGCATAATCAATATTTGTTTTATCCAAATCGCAAAGCGCTACTATTTCTGCTTTCTTATTATTCAAGAAATAATCAAACATTTGAATAAGAGTTTTCCCTCTGTTACCAATACCAATAAGACCTACCTTAACTGTCTTAATTGGTTCAGTCTTAAAGCCTATCATATTACCCTTGCATTTTTCAGAAATGCTTTTTATTTGGCTGTTAAGTTCATCTATATTTATAGAATTACTAGAAAAGGGAATACTTAATAATGCTCCTGTACCAAAAATTGATTTTAAAAACCTTTCTCTTTTCATGATTAAACTTCAAAAAATTTTAATGAATATTAACTTTATTTCATGTATCCAAGTAAATATGGACAGGACTTATTCCAAAATTATCTTCTTCTTAACTGAACCATCATTATAAATATAAAACAACAACTTGTTGGTACTCTCAATTGCTGGTCTAGATAGAATATCAAA